>NZ_JBALMO010000150.1:0-7173 GCF_036963345.1 Bacillus sp. JJ722 | reverse complement strand
GGTGGATGCGGTGGTTGTGGCCGCTGTGGACGTTGTGGCCGTTAATAGTTCTGTTCTTTCAAAACGAAGGAGATGTCCCTGCATTAATCGTTGCAGGGACTTTTTCTCTTTAGGATTAGACATATGAGACAAATTGTCATACATAGGATAGGAATGAAGGTAATGATACAGATTTTAGAACAAGCCATGGGTTAGGAGGATAGGCATGATAAATTTGAACCCTTCAATGCGTCTGAAAGTGAAAAGGGATACTTTCTTTCTCCCCGATCAAAACAGAGGCGTCTATTTTCGGAATAATGTAAGTTCATTTCGTATGGAAGGCAGTACGATTATCCAGTGGGTTGAAAAACTTTTGCCAATGTTCAATGGAAAGCATACGTTAAAGGAACTGACAGATGGTTTACCTGGTTCATATCGAGATAGGGTTTTCGAGATTGCGGAAGTTTTATATCGAAATGGGTTTGTTCGAGATGTAAATCAGGATCGTCCGCATCAATTGTCGAAACAAGTTCTTGATAAATATGCTTCTCAAATTGAGTTTTTAGAAAGCTTTGGAGATTCGGGAGCTTACCGTTTTCAATCCTATCGTCAAGAGAAAGCGTTAGCAGTTGGATCGGGGCCTTTTTTTGTTTCGTTAGTTTCTGCATTGATTGAATCAGGATTATCGAAATTTCATATTATTATTACGGATTCAGTACCGACCAATCGACAGCGTTTAAGGGAAATCGTGACACATGCTAGAAAGACAGATCTCGAAGTAACAGTTGAAGAGATTCACATGGATATAGAATGTGAAAGTTCTTGGCGAGAGATTGTGCAACCATTTGATTCAATCTTGTATGTTTCACAGGAAGGTGATTTAGAGGAATTACGAAAAATTCACGCAATTTGCTTGCAAGAAAATAAGTTGTTTTTGCCAGCAATCTGCCTTGGGCATGTAGGCCTTGTTGGTCCGTTGGTGAACTCAGAGTCTAAGGGATGCTGGGAGAATGCATGGAGTCGATTACATCGAACAGTCCTTAATGAAGACTGTCAATCTTCTTCTTTTTCTTCAACAGCAGGAGCAATGTTAGCGAATGTGATAGCATTTGAATTATTTAAAGAAACCGCAGGAATGAACGAATGGAAACAAAATAATAAATTTTATTTGTTAAATATGGAAACTTTAGCAGGAAGTTGGCACCCTTTCATGCCTCATCCGCTTGTAAATGGAAATATTGCTGCTAAATGGGTTGATGATTTTGTTATAAGACTTAAACAAAAATCAATGGAAAGCGAACCAGGAAAATGGTTTTTATCCTTTAGTATATTGACTTCGGATCAATCAGGTATTTTCCATAGATGGGATGAGGGAGATTTACATCAGCTACCACTTGCTCAATGCTTTGTACAGGTAGTTGATCCTCTGTCGGAGGGTCCAGCGGAGCTTTTACCAGAAATCATTTGTAGCGATTTAACACATGAAGAAGCACGAAGGGAAGCTGGTTTAACAGGAATTGAAGTGTATGTGTCGCATACAGTCAGACAGCTTATAACTACTTTACCTTCACATAAAGAATGCTCCATACAGCCAGAGGAGTTTGTTGGTGTTGGAATAGGTGAAACATTTGCTGAAGGTGTTTGTCGTGGATTACAAAAATGTTTAGATGAAGTATTAAGGAATCAAGAGTGTAGTGTGAATAACCACGTCGCACAGGTAAAATTGGAAGCAGTAGAAGATGAACGTTGTCAATATTATTTGAAGGCGCTAACTACAATGCAAGGTCCTCCGAGCTTACGTTTAGGAAAGGAAGTTTTCGGCTTTCCTGTTGTATGGGTCGGGATAAGTGACAAATGGTACGGCTGTGTAGGTTTGAATATGACAATGGCACTTCGGCATGCGTTACAAAACGCTATTATGAAAGCTCAAAATAAAAAAGATTATTCTCTGTTGCGTGGTTTGGAAGTTGAGGCTAACTTTCAAGATGTAAAGATACAACGAAGACTTATCATTCCGGCGCTTGATGAGACGACTCATTCTGATCTGTTACAAACTGCAATGCAAATTTTAAAGCAGAATCATAAGCGTTTAGCAGCTCTCGAGCTTGAATTGGAACCAGTTTTCAAAGAAGAATTGGCTGGTGTGTTTGGTGTGTTATTGCGAGAGGAGGAGCCAAGGTGAATAGGGTGGTATTGGTAGTTGGAGATGGAGTGTTAGCAAATCTTGTATGTAAAGAACTGACCAACCAATATCAGGTCATTCACCAGACTGATCTCGAGGCAGGTATACCGAAAACGACTGATATAGCTTTAGTGTTGCATGATGGTTGGAATCCCTCCATTCATTATCAGGCGGAAGAAGTTTTTCGGTCGGCGGGTGTTGGATGGCTTCGTGGTTTTGTATCATTTGGTGAGGGAGTGGTTGGTCCTCTGGTTCGGCCTGATACGATAGGGTGCTCTAAGTGCGCTGATATGAGGCGTTTTATGGCAGGGAGAGACCGAAAAGAAATGTGGGATATACAATTGTTCATACAAGAGAATGGAGGAACAGAACGTGACGTAGCGGCATCACGTACGGGACTTTTACAGATGGCTAATTTGATAGGGGTGGAAGTCCAGAAATTTTTAAACGAGGATCATCCTAACTCGGAAGGGAAAGTCGCGTTGCTTAACTTGAACACTTTGAATTCGTCATGGCATTCTTTTCTTCCTGACCCGTTATGTTCAATTTGCAGTCAATTACCTGTTGATTCTCCAACTGTAGCTCAAATATCTTTACAACCAAGTCCTAAGATTAGTCCGGATAGTTACCGAAGCCGTTCGATGGATGATTTGGGTAAAGTTTTGGTTAAAGACTATCTAGATCAAAAAATGGGTTTTTTAAATAATAAAATGATCGATCTTGTACCTCCATTTGCTGATGCAAGTGTTAATTTACCTTTGATTATTGGTGATGAAGGAACAGCGGGTCGGACTAATTCGTATACAATTAGTGTGTTGACTGCTATTTTAGAAGGCTTGGAGCGGTATTGTGGTATGGAGCCACGTGGTAAAAGGACGGTTATTCATGATAGCTATAACAATGTTAAACATCAAGCACTTGATCCTCGACAGCTAGGTGTGCATTCAACAGATAATTATAAACAACAGGGGTTTCCGTTCCAACCGTTTGATGATCATCGACCAATCAATTGGGTGTGGGGCCATTCGTTTTTACAGGATCGTCCGATTTTAGTTCCGGAGCTTCTTGCTTACTATAGCTTAGGGTGTGGAGAAGGTTTTGTCTATGAAACTTCCAATGGCTGTGCTATAGGTGGAAGTTTGGAGGAAGCCATCTTTTATGGAATTATGGAAGTGGTGGAACGTGATTCGTTTCTACTGACTTGGTATGCACAATTGAATCTACCACGTCTCGATCCATATTCTGCAAATGATGAAGAATTGCACTTGATGATTGATCGAGCACGGGCGGTTGCAGGATATGAAATCTATTTGTTTAATTCGACAATGGAACACGGCATTCCAAGTGTATGGGCTATGGCGAAAAACACAAAACAAAAAGGAGTGAATATTATCTGCGCTGCTGGAGCCCATTTTGATCCGATACGGGCGGTGAAAAGTGCGGTTCATGAGCTTGCTGGCATGATGCTAACACTTGACAAGCAATTTGAAGATAACCGAGATGAATATGAAAAAATGTTTCACAATTCTACATTAGTTCAGCAGATGGATGATCATGGGATGCTGTTTGGTTTGCCTCAAACAGAAGAACGGTTACATTTTTTGCTAGACGATGACCGTCCGATGCGAACATTTGATGAGGAATTCAAGAGTAAAACAAAACATTCAGATTTGGTAGATGATTTGAAGGATATTATGCAAGAATTTCGTCGGTTAAATCTTGATGTAATTGTGGTAAATCAGACAACACCTGAAATTGAGCGGAATGGGTTGCATTGTGTGAAGGTGTTGATTCCTGGAATGTTGCCAATGACATTCGGGCATCATCTTACGAGAGTTACAGGGCTAGAAAGAGTACTAACGGTACCGATGAAACTCGGGTATGTGAGTCAACCTTTGACCTTTGAACAGCTAAATCCGCATCCACATCCATTTCCATAAGTGCTGATTAGGAGGTAGCAGGATGGCTCTTGATACATTTTTGCATAATCTACACTTTAACGTTGAAAAATTGAGTCCACCGAATTGGGAAGTAGATTGGGATGATGCACCACTACCGTATAAGCTTTACCGTGGCTTACAGACGTTTCCATTTTCTTTAGAGGTACGGCTGACTCTTGAAGAAAGGAAAGTAGCCTCTATACCTAACTTTCACACAATCGGTGATTTCCTTTGGTATGTGTACGGTCTAACTCAGTATAGTGAAACAATCTTTTCATTGGATTCAACTGAAGAAATAGATTTATTTCAATCGTTTCGACGCTTTGCCCCTTCTGGAGGAGCATTGTATCCAAATGAATTATACGTATATCTAAAGATGGATGATTTACCAAATGGTGTCTACCATTACGATGTAGCTCATCATCGACTAGTGCTATTACGAGAAGGGAATTTCGATTCATATATTGGCTCGGCTCTTGGTGAAAGATGTGATTTATCATCCTGTTTTGGAACTGTCTTTGTATCGACAATGTTTTGGAAAAATTACTTTAAATATAATAATTTTTCTTATCGGCTTCAAGGTATGGATACGGGTGTACTAATTGGACAGTTATTGGAAGTAGCAAAACGGTTTGGGTTCGAATCGGCGGTATACTTTCAATTTCTTGATCGTGCTATTAATCATCTGCTTGGCTTAGGGGAAGAAGAGGAGAGCACGTATGCAGTTATCGCACTTTCAATGGAATCTGCATGTTATTTGTCTACTAGTAATAAACTGGATCCGAATGTAACCACTGGAACATTATGTCGTGAATTACCATCCATTCAACATAATCATTATATGCGTTCACTTAGAGTGAAAGAGTTTCCGATGTTAGTTAGCATGAATGATGCGTCTAAAATCGAATCTACACAATCTTTTAAACGAATTAATATGAATGAAAATATACTTGGAAATGGACATAGGATAGATTTACCCCATACATCGCGATTATCTTATGACCTGTCACTTGCGTGTCGGAATCGATTTTCACCAGAGATGGATTTTACTTTAGGGAAGGTAAGCAAAGAAGATCTCAGCGCCATAATGCATGAGGCAACAGCTTCTTTCTTATACCGTAATGATTTGGATTCTCTGCCTATAAATCAAAATTCTCGTGTTTCATTATATGGGTGTCTGTATAACATTGAAGATATAACAGCTGGAGCTTATCAATATGACAATGTAGCTCATGCTTTAAAAGAGATACAACTAGGAGACCAGCGGCTTCATCTTCAATATGGATTATCTCTAGATAATGTAAATATGCAACAAATTCCACTATGTTTGCATGTCGTAGGTGATCTTAATCATTACAAAGAAGCATTAGGATACCGAGGATACCGCATACAGCAGATGGAAGCGGGAATGCTTGTTCAACGCTTATTGATAGCTGCGTCAGCTCTTGGAATGGGAGGGCATCCGTTACTCGGATATAATGTGAAGTTGTGTGATGACTTATATCAATTGAAAAAGGAAACATGTTTAATCCAAATACCGATTGGATATTATCGAAATCGGGCTTGGTTGAAGGGGAGTCTGCGAAGCTAAATAAAGTATTGCTGATTCAATCAAAGCACTATTAATTTGGTAGGTGTATCCAATTTTAATAGGACATGCGTGAAAAATCCCCTAATTGTCTATTACGCCTTTAGTCTTATGAAAAAATATAGCTTCAGCTTCATTTGAAAAATGGTAGGGCATCATATGATTAAAGAGTGCTATTGTTAAATTAAACCAAATTCTGTTTTGGGTATTTGGTTAAAACAAAAGGACAAGAAGACAAAAGAAACGGAGACGAAGAAATGAAAAAATCATTAGGTATTGGAATTATTTTTAGTATGCTATTAATTGTATCTGGTTGTAGCAGTAACAGCATTCCTACAGTAAAAGGAAAAGTAAAAGAAGAATCGATTTTAATTGAAAAGGACAAAGCAAAAGAATTAGATGTAGAACTTAAAGTAGGAGCTGGGGAATTAACGGTTACAAAAGGGGCAAAAGACTGGGTTGAGGGGAGTATTAAATACAATACGAAAAAGCTAGATCCAATTGTTGATTATGACTATCAAAACCAAAAAGGGGAAGTGGTAATTAAACAGAAAAAAAATAAATTCTCTAAGGTCAGAAATGCTAAAAATGACTGGAATATAAAGCTATCAAAAGACGTTCCAATGAAACTTTCGGTAAATACAGGTGCTTCGGTTGCAAAATTAGATTTACAAGGTCTAAAGCTTCAGCAATTAAACATTGAAACGGGTGTTAGTGATCTTACTGTTGATTTGAGCGGTAAGTGGAAAGAAAGTTTTGAAACTAATATTGAAACGGGAGTTGGGGATACAACATTTATCTTACCTTCAGAAGTAGGAGTGAAAATTAAGAGTAGTAAAGGTATTGGAGATATCGATGCCAAAAACTTTATTTCTAAAGGTGACGGGGTTTATGTAAACGAAGCTTATGAAAATGCTGATGTGATTTTAGATGTAAATGCAGAAATAGGTATTGGAGTAGTTACATTCAAATTAGATAAGTAATCATATTCAAAAGATAAAGCCAAAAAAGATGACTTGTGTAAAAACAAAGTCATCTTTTTCGTATTAAAATTAATATCGTTTCATCATTGATAAAGGACTCGTTAATTATTTAGATGACTGTAGCATTAAATTTATAACTTTGCCATCTTGCCATATCATATTGATTTAATTCTGCTTTAATAATCATATACCCTTTATCTAAATGCGAGGTTAAATCTTTTAGAATTAGAGGATGAGAAGCTCTGATTTTCATATTCAATAAGTCTTTACTTTTTCTAGTAAGGGTAAATGGACCCTCAAACTCTAATTTACTTTGAATTTCAATTGATTCGCCAGTATGTAGATGAATAGAATGGAGGGTTCCATTACAATGTCGAACACATTCAAGGAATCCATTCCAATTAAAAGGATGCATACTATCAGGCTGGATTTTATACATTTTTTCCATCATAAACACCACTTATTTGAATTATTATATTTTAATTAAGATGATAATAAAAT
>NZ_JBALMO010000149.1:2192-15247 GCF_036963345.1 Bacillus sp. JJ722 | reverse complement strand
ACTTAAAATGGCAGTATTCTTCCATTCTATATTCTAACCCCAACCCGGCTCTTTAAAAGCAGTAATTTCAACCCAACCTCTGATTAATTCTATAGAAAGTTTTGATTGAATAAATTATTTTGTTACTAATCGACAATTTGAACAAATTCTTTGAGATTTTTTTCAATGTATTTATTGATTTGTCTAATAGTTAGTGGTGTAGTTGTATCAAAAATAGAATGAAGTTTATAAATCGAAGCTTGGAGCTCATGGTTTTGATTAAGCTCGTCTCGTGTAATCGTGAAGTATTCTAATGTTTCTGGGTGGTTATACCGTTTTAGCTCAATTTCAATCATTTCAAGGAGTTGAAGCAATGATTCGTCTTCAAAGAATATTGCACTAGATTTGATTGCCGACCAACTTTTTCGTTGAGCCATAAAATAAGCGCTCCACCAATAAAATTCAACGGGGGACTTGCTCGCATGATTGTAATAGGTGTAAAACATAAACAAAGCTTGTTGTCCTTTATTTAGTTGCTTATAAAACATTTCTTTTATGTGAGCGGGGTCATCTATAGATTGTTCTGCAACTCTTCTTTTGTAGATCTTAATAAGAGGTACAAAGCAACCTTGACTTAAATCATTAGCAGTTAATAAATCAAATTCTTGTTTTTTCATTGCTATTAGCAAATTATTATCTCTCCTTACACTAATAATACTACATAAGGGAATATGGTGATGGTTAATATATGAAATTTTCTTAATTTTCTTTATTTATTTTTCGAAGATATAATAGCATGTTTAAGTTATAAGTATAAAAGTTTCTTAGACTAATAGTTTTGAAGAAATTTTATCTTGAAAAAGAACGTTTGTTCGTAATATAATAAAGAAAAGGATGAACACGTAAAGATCTTCTTATGATCTCGGCCGTAATCGAAGCTTCAATTATGATTTACTATGGGTAAACAATATTTAGTAACTTTGTAACCTGAAGCAACATTTGCATAAAGATTATTTGTAAAAACTCGATAAAGGTGTAAAGTTATTTAAGGAAGCATTTGATATACAGGACTCGGGAAGTTATAGTGATACTAACTGAGCGCGTAATGAGTAATGATAAAAAACACAAGATAGTGATATTATAAATTTAGATCGAGTAGATGAATATATATTTGTTTTAAAGTTGGTAATGTTGGCTATATAAATTCTGTAATTGAATTTTGCACGTCATGTTAATAAGGTATCAAAAAATACATAGTAGAAACCCAGGGTGTAAAGAAATTATATTTGATTTAGTAGTAGGAGAGGATTTACATGAAAGTGAACTTAGTGGATGACATGGAAAATGGAATAATGAATCGTTCTGCGGGTTACAGAGCGGGAAAGTTACTAAAACCTGAGGAAAGAAAAAGAGTATTAAGTGATATATCTAAAGAAGAAACGAATGCATTATTAATGAAATTGGTTAAACGAGGTTATAATTCGGAAATCAAGTAATAAACAATTAATTTAAGGCCCTTCTCTTTTGAGAGGGGCCTTCTAGTTATAATCATTTTCATGCTTTGATTGGTTACATTAGAATATAAAGATAGTAAATAGAATGAAAAGAATGAAAAGATAAGAGCAATTATTCTTCTTTTTTTATACTCCGTACTTTTAATTTGCAAAACACAAATGGGAAAATTGCGACATCCTCCACGAAAAATAACAACTCCTTTTGCCAAAATAATAGTAATTACAACATGATTTGGATAAAAACAGGCGTTTGTGTGAGGGGTTATATAGATAACTATTAACAAACGGAGGTTATCAATCATAATGGTACGTTTGAATTTTAAATTTTAGATTGAGCAAGAGTTCCTTGTTTATAAATCTTTGGAACTGGTGGAAAGGGTATATGCGATTTTTTTCAAGTCTTTGATATACGGGAGAAGAAAGAATCATGGGAGAGAAAATATCCTTATTCTATACTGTATTATACTGATTTAACAGAAGGAGTTCTGTGCGTTGATAGTAAGGAGAAAAGGATCAATATAGCTCTCCTTTGCTAAATACCTTTTAATCTTAGTAGGGGGACAGTGTAGCGCTGACTGTTGCTTCGTATTTGAACGTCCTTTTTGATTTCTACTATATGTTATAATTCATTTTGAGCGTTTTTCAGTGAAAGGAGAATTTTATGTTTGATTTGAACGATTGCATTTGTTTTATTACGAATACGGCTTCTAAAAAAATAAGTGATGAATTTAATACTAGGATAGAGAATTGTGGTACGACTCGAGTACAGTGGATGGCTCTTTATTTTATAGGCGAAAAAGATGGAATTATCCAAAAGGAATTATCCCAAAAAATGAATGTACAGGAATCGTCAATTGCCAGGCTTTTGGATCGCATGGAAAAAGAAAATTTATGTTATAGAATGAGAGACTTTAAAGATAGAAGGATTACCAGAGTTCGATTGACACCGCAAGGCGAAGCACTTAGAGAAGAACTGCTCCCTCTTGGTCAATCTTTCCATAATGAAGCTACTCAAGATATATCACAGGAGGAATTGGATGTTTTTAAAGTAGTACTCGATAAAATGGTTCGTAATTTATCGGAAAATAATTAGATCAATTTGACATTTTTCGAGCAAAGTGATACTTTATACGCATATACTTTACATAGCAACTATTGCGATGTAAAGTAATTTTTTAAGATATTATGTGAAGTATTTCACAAATTAATGATTAAGAGGAGAGACGAAGATGAAAAAAGATGTTAGACAAATGTTAAATGATTTCACAAATGGACTGGCTACCTTGTCTGAAACTAATGGTGAACACGTAGGGGCATTTATGAATTTGTTAGGAACCAACTACTCAGAGGGAGCAATCGATACAAAAACGAAGGAACTGATTAGTGTAGCAATTGCCGCTTACAATCGTTGCGAGTATTGTATCGTTTTCCACGTTTACAAAGCTCTTGAAGCTGGCGCACCACGAGAGCAAATTATCGAAGCAGCGATGGTTGCTGTAGCGTTTGGCGGAGGTCCTAGTATGGCCTACTCTGTCACCCTGCTTAAGGACTCTATTGACGAATTTGAAAAAGACTTTAGATAACGATTATAAGAGTTGCTATACATAACAAGGGAGGTCTGCAATAAATAGCAGACCTCTCGGATAATGAAGAATTAAATCAGAAGAACTTAGAATAGCTAAAGGGGGCATCTCGTTTGGAGATTAAATTAGAAAAACTCTCTGGTCATGAGACTAAAGCAAGAATAGGAAAAATTAATGTATCAGTTGGAGAAGAAGTTCAGATTGGACAACAATTATTACAATTAGAAAGTAAAAAGGGAAATGCACCTTTCAAATCCAAATACACGGGTATAATCGATGAAATGATGGTTTCAGAAGGTCAGGAAATTGAGATTGGACACGTGCTGTTTAAAATGACCACCAACCAGAATGAACCTGCTAAACCTAAATTAGATTATTTTGCTGGGATGCTTCACGGTAAGAAGGAACAAGTAAAGGCTGATATCCTAGTTATCGGTGCGGGACCAGGAGGATATGTTGCCGCTATTTATGCAGCGAGACAGGGCCTAAAGACCGTTATCGTGGAAAAACAGCAACTTGGTGGGACCTGCCTAAATGTTGGCTGTATTCCTACTAAAGCATTAATCCGATCTTCAGAAGTATTCCATAACTTTAAGAATGCAGGAGAATTTGGAATATCAGCTGAAAATATCCAAATGGAAATGAGTAAGGTCATCGAACAAAAAGATAAAATCAAAGATACGCTTGTTTCGGGAATCGATTACTTGCTGGAGAAAAACGGAGTGAGAGTGATCAAAGGTAGTGCTTCCTTTATAGATAGCAAGCAGGTACAGGTTAAAAATGGGAAAGATGAATATACAATTGAAGCGACCCATACGCTAATTGCTACGGGTTCGAAAATTGCTAATATTAAACTGCCAGGTATAGAACACGATTTTGTCTGGAACAGTACATTGGCGTTGCAACAAAAGGAAAATTTTAAATCGATCTCCATTATCGGGGGCGGTGTGATTGGTATGGAATTTGCTTTTATCTACTCCAACTTTGGAATCCAGGTCAACGTAATCGAATATTGTGACCGGCTTTTGACTATGGTGGATGGTGACGTTTCAGAAGAAATTAGAAAAATTGCTGTTGAACGTGGCATTAGAGTTCATACTGGAGCTAGAGTGACTAGAATTGATAAAGACCAGAATAGCAACGCAGTCATCGTTTTTGAGAAAAATGGTTCAGAGATGTTTATGACAAGTGAAAAAGTTCTGGTCGCTATTGGAAGAGAACCGACCTTGGAAGGATTGGATATTGATCAAGCTGGCATTGCCCTTAATGAAAATGGAAAAGGGATTGCCGTTAATGAATATTTGCAAACCTCTGTAGATCATATTTATGCGATTGGTGATGTCACCAATCGAATCCAGTTGGCTCACGTTGCTTCCCATGAAGGAACAGCAGCAATCGATCATATATTAGGAACGCCTTCAACCTTAAATTATGATATGGTTCCAAACGTCATCTTCACTTCCCCTGAGATTGCATCTGTAGGACTGACGGAAGAACAGGCGCTGCGTCAAGAGATGCAAATTAAGATCAGCAAATTTCCTTTCCAGGCCAATGGAAAAGCTTTGACCATGAGAGAAGAAAAAGGGTTCATCAAATTAATTAAGAATATGGATAACGGTAAAATCATCGGTGCTTCTATTATAGGTCCTGAGGCTTCAGCCTTGATAAGTACCCTTACTGTAATCATCAATAGTGAGATAACAGAGGAGGAAATTGTACATACGATTTTCGCTCATCCAACGACTGGTGAAGCCATTCACGAAGCGGCATTAGGCTTAGGGATTGGAGCGCTTCATTACCATGAATAAAATCTTTATATCTCAGGAATACGATCCTTATTTCAATCTGGCGCTTGAAGAGGAACTGTTTCGAAATGCACGACAGGATGAAGTGACACTGTACCTTTGGCAAAATGAAAAAACAGTTGTTATCGGTAGAAATCAGAATCCGTATATTGAGTGTGATATTGAGCAAATCAAGCTTAATAGCGGTAAAATTGCCAGACGAATTTCGGGTGGAGGAGCAGTCTACCATGATCTTGGTAATCTAAACTTTACTTTTGTATTCAAAAAGTCACAAGAAAATTTGACTAAACAAATAGCAGTAATCCAAAAAGCTGTTGAACGTTTTGGACTTCAGGTTAATCTGTCTGGAAGAAATGATTTGACACATGAAGGTAAAAAGTTCTCCGGTCATGCCTTTTACGAAGAAGACGGGAATGCATTTCATCATGGTACAATGATGGTAGACGTAGACTTGACTATGCTTGTAAAAGTGCTTAAACCCTCCAAGCTCAAGCTGGAATCCAAAGGTATCACCTCGGTCAAAAGTCGGGTCGTCAACTTGAAGGAACTAAACAACGAAATCTCCATCTCCAGTCTTTCCGAAGCTCTGATTGATAGTTTTAAGGAAATGTACGGTGGTAACTCCCTTTTGGTAAAATATAGTCGACAAGAGAAATCGCCTGACTTTATTAAGAAATATATGGATGATAGTTGGATTTATGGTGAGAGTCCTAAATATAATGCGTCTATTGAGAAAAGGACTCCATCAGGCAACATTCAGGCTTATTTTCAAGTTGAACATGGGTTTGTAAAAGAGTTGAAGATCTTTTCCGATAGTATCTCTATTTTGGATTTCCGCGCAATTGAAAACCGTTTTATTGGAATGGATTTTAATGAAATAGTTGAAAAAGATCTGTTGATTTTAGCTCTTTGATTGTCAATTAGGATAAATATTTTGATTCTAATAGAAGGAATTTATGAAATCTATACTTCAGATCAGGACAAAGTGTGGGGAACGTTGGTTATAATAACTAAATGTAAATTGTGTGTTTTCAAGTAAAGGTGCTTTACTTCAATTATAGGGGCTGTCCGAAAAGTGATTTTCAATCACTTTTCGAACGCCCTTTTACGCTTTTTAGCCCTTCGTTATAGGTTACGAGTAATTTGTTATGCTTGCTGAGTACGTTGAAAATGCTCAGCTTTGGCGCATTCGGGAAGAGATAAAATTTCATGTATATCCATTTAAATTAGACGAATGCCTATGTAGAAATCTAAAACATCATTACCTTATGAGACACCCTCTTTTTTTATGCTGCTACGGGCAGGCTAGCTCAATAAAATAACATAATACATATACACCTTATCAATGGTATAAAAAATAAATAGTCTAAGGCGAATGGGAAAATGAATAAAAATGGAGCTTTTAAATATTTTTTTCTTAATGTTGTTTATCCGCGTTTTCCTGACACTACCTCTTATTCATCAAATACAGAATAGCGATTATCCCCTAAAAACGAAGATTTAAGAGCTTTTTTACAGACAAAAATTAAATTTAAAATTTGAGGGATATATAGATTATTAGATTGATGGGCATGTGGCTCTACCTCTAAATGCTATGTTCTTATTATGAACAATATAAATGTAATGAAGTAATATGATAGACTTAACTATAAAATCATTTTCTTTAACATAATTATGATGAATGAGGGATGATGGTATGGGAAGAAGAGCAGGAATAATTGGTATAGTAGCTTTGATAACAGCAATTTTGATTAGCGTAAGCTATTTTATGTATTTCAACTATCAGCAAAATAAAATAGAATTTAAACAAATAGAAGGATTTTCAATTACGACTAAAACAAAGAATATGACATTAGTTGGTGAGAAGTGGTTGGATAATTATATCGCTCAATATCAGCAAAAATACGTATCACGTGAGAAGAAAGTAGAAAAATATGAGATAGATGGTATCACAGTTCTTGATGAATAGAATAAGATTATCCAAATTGATTTTACCATTAAAGCAAAAGTTAAGGGCTCAAATTCTCTTTTAGAGGGTGGAATTGTAGAAGGTTCGAAATCAAAGTATCAATGGGTTTTATGGTTTAAAACAAGAGATGCTGGAAATGACGACATGACCTATGAAGTATATAAAACACAAAGACCTGCTGGGTATGATTTAGAAATATACAATACGAATGGTCAGAAAGAAAAGGACGAGTATGAACAAGAACACCTAAAAGAAATTCCATTTGAGCAAAAGCAATATACATATAAAATCGAAAATAAAAAGTGCTTCGTTAGCTATGATTTTGGGGAATCATGGAAGGAAGTACCTGTTCCAATAGAAATATTAGCTGAAGTTGGAGATGGGAATTCTCATTACAATGAGCTGCAGGAAGGGAGTTATCTTATTGCACCTGAAAAACAGCCTTTGTATATGGAGGGACAACAGAAACGGGATTGAAGATTGTGTATTCAGAAGATCAAGGGGCAACATGGAAAACAACAGAGGTTGCTAGTCAAATGAATAGTGTCAGAGTGAAGTTTTGTAGTTTTCCAACTGCAAAAGATGGATACATTATTGCTACAGGCGATAGGACCATGTCCCAAGAAGGCCAAGTTATTTATGCCACATCAGATGGTGGCAAAACATGGCGTGAAGCTGGGTATGGTCCAATTACGAGACTTCTACTATCAGGTGGATTTGTAGATGAAAATGTGGGATTTATGTGCTACCAAGAGGATATTAACTTTTACCGAACTGAAAATGGTGGCAAAACTTTTTCACAGGTTACAATTCCGATAAAAGAGGAATGGAAAGAAGTGTTCACAAATCCAGAAACACCTTATAAAGAAAATGGATACTTAATCGTATTAGTTGGTCAAGGTAGCCAAGGAGATTTCCAAGGTGGTCGTGTGTTGGCGAAATATCACTCCAAAGATATGGGGAAAACGTGGGAATATGTTGAGTTAGTAAACCCACCTAGTAATGAAGAAGGATAAGTATACAAGAGTACTTAATCAAGACTGTCAAATTGAAGGTCTTTTTCTGTGTAACAAACGAATGATGCTTGAGTACTTTGAAAACTTAGCATAAAGAAATTTAAATCAGCATTTTGACTCATGGTGATTTCTTCCACACTCTGTCTAATTTCTTTTTTATACCGTATTGACTTATTTTCTTTTATGAAATAAGTATTAGGTTTTTCAGGTAATGTAAGTCAGATATAATTTAATCAACTCTTATAAATGGCGAGAGAAAATGAACCAGATTGTAGTTTTTGAATACTCACACTTAGTCTATTTAGTTTATTGAACAAAAGGAGAAATGAATAATGAGCTTACATAAGAGAGAAAATCTAATACAAATACGCTAGGATGAACCTTAAAAAATACAAAATAATTTAAACAACTATCGCGGATTGAGCTCTATATTCTACAAGGCTCAATCCTTTTGGTTTGGTTTTATTTCTTTAGTGGTTGTAATAGATGAATATGAAGTTGGTATAGCTTGTATCATTAAAACAGTTGAAAGATGTATAGCTTTCTTGAAGGAATAAGCTTTGACTTTAAATAAGTTGTAGAATATTTTGAAATTTTCAGTAAAAATATATGGAACTATCTTGTTAATTCTTAAAAAAGTATTTATAATAGTATAAAATCGACAGGCGGTCGGTCTATACTGAGGAGGTGTGAAAATGAGAGTTATAAAAAAAGCCGAGGAACGCAGGACCGAAATACTTGATGCTGCCGATGAGCTTTTCGGGCAGAAGGGCTTTGACGGCACAAGTACCAACGATATTCTTGAGAAGGTCGGAATTGCACGGGGAACACTGTATTATCACTTCAAGTCGAAAGAGGATATTATGGATGCGTTGATTGATCGCTACAATGTTTATCTTTTAGGAGCGGCGCAGGAAATTGCCACAGACAAGAGCATACCGGTAGTCGAGCGTATTATCCGGGTTGTAATGGCACTAAACATAAGTGGCAGAAGCGAAAGTGGAAAGGAAATTATTGAGCACATTCATAAGCCGCAGAACGCGCTTATGCATCAAAAAATACAAAAGGTCATAATTAACGGTGTTCCATCAATACTGACGGGAATAGTCCGCGAGGGTATTGAGCAGGGACTATTCACCACGCCTTTCCCATATGAATGCATTGAAATGATTGTGGTATATGCAAATACCGTTTTTGATGATGATATGGTTAATATAACGAACGAGGAGCGTACATCACGTATACAAGCGTTTATTTTTAATATAGAAAGGTTACTCGGTGCGGAATGCGGAAGTCTTTCGTGTATGATGCAAATGTTTGGCAATGGAAATGGAGACAGCATTGAATAATTAGGGGGATTTTTTCTACTTTGGTTCAGCACATTTTTGGTAATAGTTTCTTTTAACACTTTCTGGAGGCAGAATTCTTGCTTCAAAGAAATGCGAACAGGCAATATTGTTTATCCACGAATTTAAAGATGGTTGGAGTGCTATTTCTGAAAACAGAGGTGACTTATGTATTACAGAATAATTCGCAATGACATTATAAAAAGCAAACTGATAACGTTTACTATAATGATCTTTGTCGCGGCCGCAGCTATGCTTGTTTCACTCTCCGCAATACTTGTCGTGAATCTTACAGGCGCAATAGATACGCTTATGACTCAGGCAAAAACTCCGCATTTTATGCAGATGCATTCAGGTAAACTTGATACTGGGCGGCTTGAGACTTTCGCAGAGCAAAATAGCAATGTCGATGAATTTCAGGTGCTAGAATTTATCAATGTTGATGGTGCTCGGATTGTAATTGACGGAAAATCGCTTGCGGACAATGTTCAGGATAACGGTTTCAGCACACAGAGCGAAAAATTTGATTATCTTCTTGACCTTGACGGAAACGTTATAAATGTATCCGATGGGGAGATTTATATTCCGATAGGGTATATGAAAAACGACACCATAAAGATCGGTGATGAGGTTGTGATAGACGGAAAGAAATTTGCTGTTGCGGGATTTCTCCGTGATTCACAGATGAATTCGATGCTCGCTTCGTCAAAAAGGTTTCTAGTGAGTGAGAATGATTATGCAGAAATAAAGGGTTCTGGAAGTACGGAATATTTGATCGAGTTTAGATTAAAAGACTTGTCTTCGCTTGGTACGTTTGAAACGGCTTACACCTCTGCAGGACTTGAAGCAAACGGACCTACTATTACATTTCCACTATTCAAAATGATGAATGCCATTTCTGACGGGCTGATGATTGCGGTCATACTTCTTATAAGCGTGCTTGTCGTCGCAATCGCATTTATGTGCATACGATTTACACTACTTGCGAAAATTGAAGACGATTACCGCGAAATAGGGGTTATGAAAGCAATAGGTCTACGTGTTTCCGACATTAAAAAGATTTATCTTGCTAAATACGCGGCGACTGCGTTATTTGGCTGTATTTTAGGATTTGCACTTTCGTTTGCGTTCAGAGACATGCTTCTAGAAAATATACGGCTTTATATGGGTGAAAGTGAAAATTCTTCTATCGCTTTATTTTTCGGAATAATCGGTATATTACTGGTGTTCCTTGCAATTATTGCCTATGTAAGCAAAGTGCTGAAACGCTTTCGGAAAATATCTGCTGCAGAAGCATTACGCTATGGCACTTCAAAAGGGAAAAACGCGGGTGCAAGGTATTTTTGCTTGAGTGAAAACAGGCTGTTTAACACGAATGTTTTCCTCGGCGTCAAAGATGTCCTATCAAGGAAAAGTCTTTACGCTACAATGCTTGCGGTGTTTGTAATTTCTGTGTTTATCATTATCGTTCCGCAGAATCTATACAGCACAATTTCCTCAAAAAGTTTTAGCACATATATGGGAATTGGAAGCAGCGATTTACGTTTTGACATTCAGCAGACCGGCAATATTTCTGAAAAAGCAACGGAAATCGCAGAGGTGATGGAGAACGACAAATCCATATCAAAATATGCCATCCTTACGACTAAAACATTTAAAGTTAAAACGGAGGACGGATCAGAAGAAAGTATAAAAATTGAGCTTGGTGACCATTCGATGTTTCCTATAGAATATTCCGAAGGTAGAGTACCAGCCACAGAAGACGAAATTGCACTTTCGGCTATTAACGCCGATGAGCTAGGAAAAAAGGTCGGCGATATTATTACGCTAGTGATTGAAGGGAAGGAGAAAAATCTCATCCTATCCGGAATTTATTCCGATATTACCAACGGCGGTAAGACTGCAAAGGCAGTTTTCACCGACAAGGCGGCAGACATAATGTGGTGTGTAATTTATGCAGAGCTATCGGATAAATCTCTTGTCGAAGGAAAGTCTTCTGAATACGCGGACAGGTTTAAATTTGCTAAGATTACGGGCATTGATGAATATGTTACACAGACATTTGGCTCGACAATAAGTTCCGTCGGAAAGGCTTCCTTGGTCGCAATTGCTATTGCACTGATTATAACTATATTGGTTACTGTGTTGTTTATGAAGATGCTTGTTTCAAAAGACAGATATTCCATTGCCGTAATGAAATCATTCGGTTTTACAAACGCGGATATTACGCTACAGTATGTTTCACGTTCATTGCTCGTTCTGATTATCGGAATCTTTCTTGGCACGCTTTTGGCAAACACTCTTGGAGAGGTACTTGCGGGAGCACTTATTTCTTCGTTTGGAGCGTCGTCGTTTAAGTTTGTGGTCAATCCAATTTCGGCGTTTCTGGTTTGTCCACTTATGATGATATGCTCGGTACTAATCGCTTCAATTATCGGCACATCGAGTGCAGGACAAATAGAAATATCTAAAAATAGTAAGGAGTAGATTATGAAGAAGATAATTTTAAGTGAAAATATAGTAAAATCATTCGGTGAAGGCGATGAAAAGCATAATGTTCTTGATGGGGTGTCTGTTGAAATAAATGAGGGTGAGTTTGTTTCGGTTATGGGACCATCGGGATCGGGAAAATCAACGCTGATGTTTGCGATGAGTGGAATGGACAATGTTGATGGAGGAAAAGTAGTTTTTGACGGAATGGATTTATCATCATTGAGGGAAAATGAGCTCGCTGACATACGTAGGACAAAAATGGGATTTGTTTTTCAAAACCCGACTTTGCTGAATAATATAAATATACTTGATAACATCATTCTTCCGTCAATGCGTGATAACAGAAAAAACGCGGCGAAGATTACGGAGAAAGCCAGAATGCTTATGAAAAAGGTGGGCATTGAGGAGTTGGAAACGCGTGATATTACTCAGGTTTCGGGAGGTCAACTTCAGCGTGCGGGAATTTGCCGCGCACTTATAGGCAATCCCAAAATAATTTTCGGTGATGAGCCGACCGGCGCGCTTAACTCGAAATCCGCTCAAGAGATTATGGAAATATTTTCAGAGATTAACACAGAAGGTACTACGGTTATGCTAGTAACTCACGATGCTAAGATTGCGGCGAGGGCTGAGCGAATAATGTTTATGTGCGACGGGAAAATCGTGAGCGAAATGAGTTTTCAGAAGTTTAATGGCACAAATATTGACGATAGAATGAAAAAAGTCACGGCGAAAATGAGGGAAATCGGAATATAATTCTTTGTATGGCGATTCTTCATTAAGAAGGATTGCTTTTTTTATTTTGTTAACTGAGTGGAAGAAGAAATTCTGGAAATATTAAGAAAGCTACGATAAGATACCAATATCTGAGAGGAAGAAAATGGACGGGAATATGAAAGACAAAATAAAGTAACTTCAATATTAGAAGTAAACGAGGTGCATGAATATTGAAAGCAGATGAATATTTAAATACTGCTTTTCCAGGGCTAATTTTAAAATCAAGTCTTTATTACCAATGAAATAAAGGTTTACACATTAAGTTCGCACAAGGTATGTATCAGGTATAAGAAGATAGATATTTTTTGGGGTATCTATGAATAAAGAAATGTCAGAATTAGAAAAACAAACTAAGTTTAGAAGATTTTTAGTAATTATTATCTTTTTTTGTATTATGTTGAATCAAATATTTCACACACATTTATTTTTATATGTCATGGCTTTTGCTCTAACCATAATAACGTTCTTTTACGGAAATAAATAGAATGACAGATATAATAAATCCAATTATAGGATTTATTATTATGTCAATAGTTATTTATAAAAATACAATTTTCCAATCCAAAAACCTAA
>NZ_JBALMO010000149.1:0-2166 GCF_036963345.1 Bacillus sp. JJ722 | reverse complement strand
CTGTAAATGTTTATTAAAAATAAACGAATTCTAAAATTTCTCGCTGTGTCATTAATTCTCGGAAGCATTGTAGGTTGGCTATCTTACGTGTCGGATATAATCCCTACTTTTAAAAATGATATGAATTTATTTTCATTTCTCTTAGCTTATGCTGCTATAATGATTAACTCTTTACCAGTTTGGTTTATCATCGCTATGTTCATTGGATATATTTTTGGAAGTAATACGAGGGAATCTTCAATATTCGGTATGGTTTTTACAGTTGTGGCAATTACAATTTATCTTGTAATAAATGAAAGTTTAACTGAATTACCAGAAGGGGTACCAATTACTTTCAGTTCTCAAATAAAGTCATATATCTTCGGGTGGTATTTACCATCTACATGTGGAGGGCTTTTTGGGGGATTTGTAGGAGGACTGTTGAAAAAATCTAGTTTTATTTTATTAGTTCTGATTCCAGGTCTGATTTTACAGTTATTTGTGAATGGAAAGTCTAGTTGGAATGATATTATTGGTATCTCTCAGAATGTAACATTTTGTTTAATGATTATTGGGATCTTTATTTTTATCTTTATAAAAAACAAGAAAAATAGTCATTTGACGACCTATTATATTACTACAAACGAGACAGTTAAGCATAAGAAGAAGTGATAGAATAGATATAAGAGAAATAAATAACATAGGAGGATTATTGTGAATATTATTACATTCGGTAGACAAGAAGACGGTAAAGAATACATACGGAGACCTGCTGTTTATTGTTTAATATTCAATAGTCAAAAAGACAAAATAGCAATTATTCAAACAAGTGATAGTAAGTATTTCCTTCCTGGTGGAGGAATAGAAAATAATGAAACACATGAAGAGTGTTTAAAAAGAGAAGCCCTTGAAGAAATGGGAATGGATATTGAAATAGGTCTTTTTCTAGGCTGTGCTCGAAGATATTTCTATTCCACAAATGAACATAAATATTACCTAAGTGAAGGTTATTTTTATTTGTGCGATATTGGTAGGCAAATAAGCAAAACAACAGAAGAAGATCACTTCCTTAAATGGATTGAACCAATCAAAGCAATAGATAGCTTATTTCACGAACATCAAAGCTGGGCAGTAAATGAAGCTTTAAGACAATTAAGGTTGTTAAATTGAAGGAACGATATTTTGTCTTGCAGCCCAACATCGTAAAAACTACTAATGTTTTTATACATGGAACTGATATATCTTTTTAAGTATTTATTTCTTCTATCGTGGAAAGCAAATTTATAATAGAAATACAAAAAAGAAACAAATCCAGGTCTAATAATTTAGTGAGGCTGTCGCCAAAGTCCGTTTTTACAACCTTTTGGAGGCACCTTTTTTATTACAGAAAAGTTAAAAAGCAACACTGATAAAATCAGGTCGCCCTTTGATATATGTTCAATTAAACTATACTATTATTTTTTACAAATTATCAGTCTTTGCTTTTTTTATTTTATTGGTATCCTTGTACCTAGCATTGATTGGAGGTAGTTATATGATTGATTATAGAATAATTCCAAGAGAAAACTATTCAAATAAGATTGGGGAACTTGTAACGATGCTTGAACATACAAGGGATGTTACATTGCATGAAATCTCAAATTTAAGCCAAAGTGACTTAGATTACTTACCAAAAGGTAGTTCAAACACTATTGGCTCTCTATTATCACATATTGCAGCGATAGAGTTTGTTCATCAAATTATCTCATTTGAAAAAAGAGATTTAACTAAAAATGAGTATTTAAAGTGGAGAATTGCTTTAGAACTTGGAGAGAACGCAAGAGAAGTGATGAAAAAAAAGTCTTTGGATTATTATATAAATGAATTATCACAAGTTAGAGAGAAATCACTAACACATCTGAAGTCGAAACAAGATAGCTGGTTGTTTGAGGAAGACAAGTGGGGTAATGGTGTTCCATATAATAATTACTACTTGTGGTTTCACGTTATGGAAGATGAAATTAACCATCGTGGACAAATAAGAACAATTCAGAGATTGATGGGAAATAATAAATAAGTATTATTCAGCATAAACGAAATTGTCTTAGCTGTAAATAAGATGAATCTTCCTGCCCAAGCACTATATAAAAAAATGTGGGTATATAGATGAAGGCGTTCGTAAAATGGGCAAAAAGGGACAATTAATAT
>NZ_JBALMO010000148.1:3374-16047 GCF_036963345.1 Bacillus sp. JJ722 | reverse complement strand
CTGGAGCTAGACACCGCGCTATATACTTTCTTATTTACCCCAAAAAACTGCCCTAAGGCAGTTTAAATAAGTGTTAAGAAATATGATTCTTGACAGCATAAATTGCTAATTGTGTCCGATCTCGTAATTCTAACTTCTGTAATATTACTGTGATATGATTCTTTACTGTACCAACCGACACAAATAGTTCTTGGGAAATTTCTTTGTTCGTTTTTCCTAAACCAATGCATTTGGTAATATCTAATTCTCTAGGAGTTAATGGAATATGAATCTCTTCTGGAGCTGAACTATGTAGTAATTTGGGAATAACACGAGCAGTGACTTCTTCCTGAATCGGCATTCCTCCTTTTAAACAGCTTTCCACAGCAGCTACAAGTTTTTCACTATCTGCTGTTTTTAATAAATATCCACTAGCTCCCTCTTTCAAAGCCTCTACTGCATATTCATCATCATTAAAAGTTGTTAAAATCATGATTTTTATATGTGGCCATTGATTATGTATAATACGAGTTGCTTCTAAACCATTCATCTTCGGCATACGAATATCCATCATAACCAAATCCACATCGACACTATTTAATTGTTCGATGGCTTCCTGCCCATTCACAGCCTCTGCAACTACTTGTAATCCATGCGATTGAAGCATCATTGAAATACCTTGCCTCACTATACTTTGATCTTCAACTACCATAACTCGCACCATCTCGGTCTCTCCTTTCATCCGGGAATGAACCCTTTACAACAAAATGATTTTTTTCATAATATGCAAGAATATCTCCACCTAATTCCTGCACTCGTTTCTTCATATTGTTTAAACCGAATCCAAATGTGAATCCCTTTTGTTCTACTATTTTGTTGGTAACGATAAATTCAATATAGCCGATGGCATTCTTACTTAACTTCACTTCCACTTCTCGTGAGTGAGCATGTTTCATTGCATTTGTTAAAGCTTCCTGAAGAACCCGATACAAACAAACGCTTTGATTATTAGATAAATTAGCTGATAGAATTCCTTTCTCTGTCGTAAAAGCTATATAAATATGACTTTCTGATTCAAGCTTTCTAATTAATTGTAAGACTGATGCGATTCCACCAGACTCATCATTTTGTAAAGTTTGTACTGCTTTTCGTGTTTCATGTAGCGCTTCTTCAGCTAGAAGTACGACGTTTTCATATTCAACATCTTTTGTCATGCTATTTATTCGCAACAACATCAATAAAGATGTTAGTTTATGCCCAACTACATCATGAATTTCTCGTGCAATCCGTGTTCGCTCTTCCAGACGAGCAATTTTTTCGTTCTTGTACGCATGGCGCTTTAATAAACGATATTCACGTAACAGCCCATCATATAACTCATTTTTTTCTTTATAGTCTTCTTGCTTATGTTTGTAAAACACACTAAATAAAACAACCATTGCGATTAGCAAGCAGCGCTCCATTGTCAACATAGAGCTAAACTGTAAACAACTTATGAGCATTAAAGTAATGATGATTCCTTGAAGATGAAATTTCTTCACAGACATATATGATGAAGACTCGATATGTGTATACAACAAAATAAAAATAACGATTTCACTTTGGCTTATGACCAACAGCCCACACAAAAGCAGCACCTGACTATATTGTAAAAATACCCTATACCGGGTTGGCATCATTAAATAATAAAAGAGCGAAGAAAATGTACATACAAACAAATAAAGTACTAACAAACTACTAGAAGATTGCTCAATAAAGAATAAAATCCATATGAGAAAAAAAGCGAATAATCGTAGGTATCCTAGCAATTCCCCACCCACTAACTGTTTTTATTTATAATTTTACCAAAAAACAGAAAATAAAGAAGAACCAGCACCAATCCTTTTTAGATTGTTTGACTCTCAGTTAAAAAAGTAAACCTTATATACTTTTGTAAACATAGAAAAAACCAGCTTAATTAATAAGCTGGTACTTCAACAAAAACCATGCGATCTTTGCCGTTAATATCATATTCAACCGTTACTGAGGCGTTTGGGAATGCTGCTTGCATGAGAGATGAAACACTATTTCCCTGACCAGCACCTACTTCAAAACCAACCAAGCCAGGAGTATTCAATACAAATGGTAATTCCTCGGCAAAACGTCGATATAAATCTAAACCATCTTCACCAGCAAATAGAGCCGTATGAGGTTCATGATCCGTCACCACATTTGACATGCTTTCTGCATCACTTTCAGGGATGTATGGAGGATTTGATAGAACAATATCAAATTTCTTCCCCTCTTGAATGAAAGGCTGAAGTAAATCACCTGATACAAATGTTAAATTCGCTTGCAATGTAGCTGCATTCTTTTTTGCTATTTCTAAAGGACCTGGCATCACATCTGTTGCTGTAACATCGAATTCAGGTTGCTCAAGTTTCATCGTAATCGCTATAATGCCACTACCTGTTCCAATATCGACTAAGCTAATATTCTTTTGATCCTTAAACAATGTGGGCACTTTCCGCAAAGTATTATAGATTAACTCTTCCGTTTCTGGACGTGGAATAAGCACCTCCGGATTAACAGAAAACTCTCTTCCATAAAACTCTTCGGATCCTATCATATATTGTACAGGAACTCCTTGTGCATGCTGATGAACACTTTCTTCAAAGCGCAGCCATACAGAAGTCTCTACCTCATCATGCAAGCTTGCTAATAAATGAGAACGTGAGCAATTCATAAAGTGTCGCAACAATATTTCTCCAGCATTCTCATCACGATTGTTTTCTCTTAAAAAAGACGAAGCCCAATTGAGGGCTTCGTATACTTTTTTCGCCATAGGTTATTCACCTTCTCTTTGAAGCCTACTTGCTTGATCTTCAATAATAAGAGCATCAATGACTTCATCAAGTTTACCTTCCATAATTTGATCAAGCTTTTGAATCGTTAAACCAATGCGGTGATCCGTTACACGATTTTGCGGGAAGTTATACGTACGAATACGTTCTGAACGATCACCTGTTCCAACTGCTAACTTACGGTTTTGATCATATTCAGCTTGCACTTCACTTTGAATTTTATCGTATACACGCGCACGTAATACTTTCATCGCTTTTTCTTTGTTCTTAATTTGTGACTTCTCATCTTGACACGTTACAACAGTATTTGTTGGAATATGTGTTAATCGAACAGCCGACATTGTTGTATTAACACTTTGTCCACCAGCACCAGATGAAGCATACGTATCTACTCGGATATCCTTCTCATGGATATCTACTTCAACCTCTTCAGCCTCTGGTAATACCGCTACTGTTGAAGTTGATGTATGAATACGGCCACCTGATTCTGTTTCGGGAACACGTTGTACACGATGCGCACCGTTTTCGAATTTCAACTTAGAGTATGCACCCTGTCCATTGATCATGAAGATAATTTCTTTGTACCCACCTAAACCGGTTGGATTAGAATCAATAACTTCTGTTTTCCAACCTTGCATTTCAGCAAAACGGCTGTACATACGGTATAAGTTCCCCGCGAATAGAGCTGCTTCATCTCCGCCCGCTGCACCGCGAATCTCCATAATAACGTTTTTGTCATCATTCGGATCTTTAGGAATAAGAAGGATGCGTAGACGCTCTTCTAACTGTTCCTTCTTCACTTCTAATTCACTGACTTCTTCTTTCACTAATTCACGCATATCTGCATCAAGCTTTTCTTCAAGCATCGATTTAGCATCATTATATTGCTCACGAATTACTTTATATTCACGGTATGTTTCTACCGTTTCTTGAATGCCGGATTGTTCTTTAGAGTATTCTCTTAGCTTTTTAGGATCATTTACTATTTCCGGGTCACTTAAAAGCTCATTTAAACGATCATAACGATCTTCAACTGCCTGTAATCGATCTAACACCGTATTCACCTCGAATTTTTTCCATATAACTTTTATTATATATACCCAAAGAATGAACGTCAAAATCTTAAAAAAAAGCTCTGTCAACACAGAGCTCTACATTCTTATTCTAACACTTACATTACTTGATCAATCGATTGATTAGATTTCGTTTTCTTTCCAGGGACTTTATGATGGTGACGGCATCTAGGCTCATATGATTCAGATGCGCCAACTAAAATAATTGGGTCATGATAGTTCGCTGGTTCATTATTAATTAATCGTTGTGTTCTACTAGCAGGACTACCACAAACTGCGCAAACAGCTTGTAACTTTGTAATGTTCTCTGCAAGAGACATTAATGTAGGTACAGGTCCAAACGGCTCCCCACGGAAGTCTTGATCAAGACCAGCTAGTATTACTCGATACCCACTATCTGCAAGTTGCTGTGCAACTTCTATAATTTTTTCATCGAAGAATTGTACTTCATCAATAGCAATTACATCTAAATCTTTATCAATATGAAGTAAGATATCTGTTGATTTAACAATAGATTTCGCCATTACAGACGTTCCATTATGAGAAACAACAGCTTCTTCAGCATATCTGTTATCAATTGCTGGTTTAAATACTACTGTCTTTTGGCGAGCGAATTGTGTACGACGAACTCTTCTAATCAGCTCTTCTGATTTTCCAGAAAACATACTACCACAAATTAGCTCCATCCATCCTGCTTGCTTACTTTCATACACCTTATACCTCTCTCCTTCCTATGTAGAACCTTCTTACGACATAGGCTGCCAATAATTTTATCCCGCTTTAAAAGGGCTTTAAAATACCCTAAATGAGCAAATTTCGTATAAATTCTGCTCAATTGTGTTTTATTTCACTATCTATAGCCGAAAAAAAACAGGCAAGGAAAACTGCTTGCCTGTCTTTAAACATTTGTAAAGATTATTGTTGTTGCGATTTAAGACCGTATTTTTTGTTGAAGCGGTCAACACGTCCACCAGCTTCAGCAAATTTTTGACGACCAGTGTAGAATGGATGACATTCAGAACAAGTCTCAACTTTCATCTCTTCTCTTACTGAACCAGTTTCAAATTCGTTACCACAAGCACATTTAACAGTGATTGTTTTGTAATTAGGATGAATTCCTGCTTTCATGATCTACATCTCCTTCCGCCCTGATTCATTTCCTGAAACAGAGTTATTGCTGAAAGGTAAAATCGACTTCTACCGTTCAGTCAAACATGTTTTTTATTATAACAAGGCAAAAAGTAATTTGCAACTTTATGTTGTGTTCTTACTTGTTTTTTTACAAATTAAGTAAACATAAGGAGACGTCAAGTTTCCTTATTGTTCCCCACGATTTCTCCTCGTGTTTCCACCTTTCATTTCGCCCTCAAGAATATTGAAGAATTCTTCATTGCTCTTAGTTTGACGTAATTTACGTAAAAAGCGTTCAGCAAAATCTGGTGAATCTGACATCGTTTTGCGAATTGCCCATAATTTATCAAGATGGTCTTTTGGTATAAGCAATTCTTCCTTACGTGTTCCAGAACGACGAATATCGATAGCAGGGAAGATTCTTCTCTCAGCTAATGCACGATCTAAATGAAGCTCCATGTTCCCTGTACCTTTAAACTCTTCATAAATCACGTCATCCATACGTGATCCTGTATCTATTAAGGCTGTTGCTAAAATCGTTAAACTTCCGCCTTCTTCAATATTTCTAGCGGCACCAAAGAAGCGTTTTGGACGATGGAACGCAGCAGGGTCAATCCCACCTGAAAGTGTTCTACCACTTGGTGGAATATATAAATTATATGCACGTGCCAGACGCGTAATACTGTCCATTAGAATAATAACATCACGCTTGTGCTCAACTAGACGCATCGCTCTTTCTAATACAAGCTCGGCCACTTTAATATGGTTCTCTGGTAATTCATCAAACGTCGAACTAACCACATCACCAGCAACAGAACGCTCAATATCAGTAACCTCTTCTGGACGCTCATCAATCAGCAGAACGATTAATTCGGCTTCAGGATGGTTTGTCGTGATCGCATTAGCTACTTCTTTAATAAGCATTGTTTTACCCGCTTTAGGAGGTGCAACGATTAAACCACGCTGACCAAAACCAACTGGAGCAAGTACATCCATGATTCGTGTTGAAAGGTTGCGTTGCGTTGTTTCTAATTTGATTTGACGGTTTGGATATAACGGAGTTAAACCAGGAAAGTGTACACGTTCTTTAGCAGATTCTGGATCATCACCATTTACAGCCTCTACATGAAGCAGACCATAATATCTTTCATTTTCTTTCGGAGGTCTTACTTTTCCTGAAACTTTATCACCGTTTCTCAGGTCAAAACGACGAATTTGTGAAGCAGAAATATAAATATCCTCTGAGCTAGGTGAATAATTTATTGGACGAAGGAAACCGAACCCTTCCGAGGGAATTATTTCCAATACACCTTCCATAAACAACAAGCCATCTTGTTCTGCTTGTGCTTTAAGGATGGCAAAAATCAGTTCTTTTTTAGTTAATTTACTGTAATACGAAATTCTATACTCTTTTGCTAACTCATAAAGCTCTTTCAGCTTCATGTGTTCTAAATGAGAAATAGTTAAATTCATTAGTACACCACACTTTATATTAATAGCAATAATAATTGGCTTTTCATCAAATATTCAGCTTGCCTTATTGTTTGTTAAGGGTCATAACAAAGCGTTTAATTGAAGAATTAATTGAAGGAATTCGCCAAGTAATTTTTGAAGATTAGGAGTAAGTTGCAGATTTAAAATAATACTTTAATATTGCATCTTTATTTTACTGCTATATAAGAAATTGTTCAACACTAACTCCCACCAAAAAACCGGAGCTTATTGCATACTTTCCTTTTACCGCATACATTCAACATCGTCTATTTTACTTAAAAATATTCAAAAAATAAATATTTTTTTGATAACAAAACTTTTCAAGCATATAAAAAGAGGGTAGAAAACACTACCCTCTTTTATGAATTTCAATGCTCCGCCTAATATTTGTCTATATATTGAAATTTATTTAATTACAAGATTCGGTTTTTTCTTTAAACTATGACGCCCATCAACGAAGCGAATAGTACCCGATTTTGCACGCATTACCACAGATTGTGTTTCAGCATAATGTGCTTTAAATTGTACCCCACGTAAAAGCTCACCATCTGTAACACCAGTAGCTGCAAAGATTGCATCGTCGCCTTTCACCAAATCTTCCATTAATAAAATCTTGTTCGTATCTAGCCCCATAGAAATACATCTTTGTAACTCTGCATCACTTTGCGGCAGTAGTTTACCTTGAATTTCTCCTCCAAGACATTTCAATGCAACTGCAGCTATTACGCCTTCAGGAGCTCCACCAGAACCTAATAAAATATCTACACCTGTTTGATCGAAAGCTGTATTGAATGCACCTGCTACGTCACCATCGTTAATCAACTTGATTCTAACGCCCGCTTCTCTTAATTCATGAATAATTTTTTCATGACGAGGACGATTTAAAATCGTAGCTACTACATCTTCAATATCTTTATTCTTGGCTTTCGCAACCGCTCTAATATTATCCATTACAGGAGCTTGAATATCGATTTTCCCCACTGCTTCTGGTCCAACTGCGATCTTGTCCATATACATATCAGGTGCGTTCAACAAGTTTCCATGATCAGCAATCGCAAGTACTGCTAACGCATTCCAACCTCCAGATGCTACGATATTCGTTCCTTCTAACGGGTCCACTGCCACATCTACACGTGGACCATAGCCTGTCCCAAGCCTTTCTCCAATATATAGCATGGGAGCTTCATCCATTTCTCCTTCACCTATAACAACTGTTCCTTTCATTGGAACTGTATCAAATACATCTCTCATAGCTGAAGTTGCAGCTCCATCAGCTTCATCTTTCTTTCCTCTTCCCATCCAACGCGCAGAAGCTAATGCAGCTGCCTCTGTTACACGAACAAGTTCCATCGATAAGCTTCTTTCCACTTATGTTCCCTCCAAAGAGTTTATGAGTATAACCTATTTATTTATATATAATAACACATTGCTCTTATAAAAGGGGGAATAGTCGATATATTATAAACTTTTTAATTGCTCAATCTCATCTAATGTTAACTTTTCACGCCAAATAGTAGCACCTAATCCACTTAATTTATCCACTAATTGACTATAACCACGATCAATATGATCAACACCTGTAATTTCTGTTATACCCTCTGCCATTAATCCAGCAATAACAAGCGCTGCTCCAGCTCTTAAATCACTAGCTTTAACTTTGGCTCCTTGGAGCTGAATAGGTCCATTAATAATAGCCGAGCGGCCTTCTACTTTGATATTAGCATTCATACGGCGTAACTCATCTATATGTTTAAATCGTGCTCCATAAATCGTATCTGTTACTACACTCGATCCTTCGGCTTTTGTTAAGAAAGTTGTAATAGGTTGCTGTAAGTCCGTAGCAAATCCTGGATATACGAGTGTTTTCACATCAACTGCTTTCAATTTACTACCAGGTGAAATATAAACTTGATCGTCTCGTGTTTCAATCGAAACACCCATTTCTCGTAACTTAGCGATTAAAGATTCTAAATGCTGCGGAATGACATTATCAACTAGAACGCCTTCACCAACAGCTGCAGCTAAAATCATAAATGTACCCGCTTCAATCCGATCAGGTATAATCGTGTGACGGCAGCCGCTTAACTTCTCCACACCATCTATGCGGATGATATCAGTTCCTGCGCCTTTAATTTTAGCTCCCATATTCGTTAATAATGTTGCCACATCAATTATTTCAGGTTCTTTTGCCGCATTTTCGATAACTGTACGACCTTTTGCTAATACTGCAGCAAGCATAATGTTGATAGTCGCACCCACACTTACAACATCTAAATATATGCGAGCCCCACGAAGCTCGTCTGCTCGTAAGTAAATAGCACCCTGCTCATTGGTAACTTGAGCACCAAGTGCTTCAAATCCTTTTATGTGTTGATCAATCGGTCTTGGTCCCAAATAACAACCGCCCGGAAGACCGATTACAGCTTTTTTAAACCGACCTAGCATAGCCCCCATCAAATAATAAGAAGCACGTAATTTCTTTACTTTCCCATTAGGTAAAGGCATAGGTATCATTGAACTTGGGTCAACTGTCATTTCATCATTCTGAAATTGAACCGTACCTCCAATTTCCTCTAACAATCCTTTGAGAATCTCAACATCTGATATATCAGGTAACCCCTCAATTGTAACCGGAGAATCAGCCAAAATTGTCGCAGGAATTAATGCAACAGCACTGTTTTTTGCTCCGCTAACTCTAATTGTTCCTTTTAAAGGGTATCCGCCAGCAATCTTAAGCTTGTCCATAATTTACTCCCTTCTACACTATGCACTTGCATAATAGGTTAATCAGAATACACTAACCAATGTTTACCAGTAAAAAAGATTATACACTGACATTCTATATAATTTCTAGTTTACACAAAAAATAAAAAGTCATGTATGAATATAGAAAAAAATATAAAAATAAGTCATAGGTATAATAAAGCCCCCCTATGACTTATTTTATGACATATGCTTAAATTTTTAACGGATTTAGATTTATAAGTTTATTTCTTAGCTTCCCAATCTGCAAGAAATGCTTCAATACCTTTGTCTGTTAACGGATGATTAAATAGTGACATAATCACCTTATAAGGTACTGTTGCAATATGTGCACCATTTAACGCTGCTTCCGTAATATGCATTGGGTTGCGAATAGAGGCAGCAATGATTTCTGTTTCAATACCATGAATGGCGAAGATTTGTGCAATATCAGCTACTAGTGAAATACCGTTTTGGCCGATATCATCAAGACGCCCTAAAAACGGCGACACATATGAAGCTCCTGCTCTCGCTGCTAACAATGCTTGGTTAGCACTGAAGATTAGCGTCACATTCGTTTTAATTCCTTCTTGTGCAAAAGTATGAACAGCTTTTAATCCGTCTGGTGTCATCGGCACTTTAACCGTCACATTAGGACTAATCGCAGCAAGTTCACGACCTTCTTTAACCATTCCCTCATAATCAGTGGCAATAACTTCCGCGCTTACTGAGCCTTCTACTAAAGATGTAATCTCTTTAATACGATCATGGAAAGAAACGTTTTCTTTCGCTACTAGCGATGGGTTCGTTGTAACACCTGAAATAACTCCTAATGCATGTGCCTCTTTAATTTCTTCAAAGTTCGCTGTATCGATAAAAAATTTCATTTTTAAAAATCTCCTTTATAAACAATATTTTCTGATAATAGTATACAAAAATATATTCAAAAAAGTAATGCTACATAAAAATAAAACATTCTTACCTTTCAACGCGAATTTTTTAAAGTTTGCGAATCAACTATGTTATACAAATAAAACCGCCTCAAACGGCGGTTTTATTAACTTGTTATATTAAGCTTTGTTGCTTGAACCGAATTCACGGATTTTACCAGTTACAGTCGTTTTGATTGCTTCACGACCTGGTTGGATAAATTTACGTGGGTCAACGATATCAGCATCAGCAGCTAACACTTCACGAACTACTTTCGCGAAAGCAATTTGGTTTTCAGTGTTAACGTTGATTTTTGAAGTACCTAAAGAGATAGATTTTTTGATATCAGCTTCAGGAATACCAGTACCACCATGTAATACTAATGGAATTTTAGTTAAGTCACGAACTTCTTCCATTTCTTTGAATCCAAGGTTTGGAAGACCTTTGTAAGTACCGTGAACTGAACCTAATGCAGGAGCTAGGCAATCGATACCTGTTTTTTCAACAAGTTCTTTACACTCTTGAGGATCAGCATAGATAACGCCTTCTGCGATAACGTCATCTTCTTGTCCACCAACAGTTCCTAATTCTGCTTCTACAGAAACACCTTTTGAATGAGCATATTCTACAACTGCTTTAGTTGTTTCAATGTTCTCTTCAAATGGGTGGTGAGAAGCATCAATCATTACAGAGGTGAAACCTGCATCGATTGCTTCTTTACATTTATCGAATGAAGAACCATGATCCAAGTGGATAGCTACAGGAACTGTAATCTTCATATCTTCTAATAAACCTTTAACCATCATTACTACAGTGTAGAAGCCACCCATATGACGTGCAGCACCTTCAGAAACTCCAAGGATAACAGGTGATTTTTCTTCTTCAGCAGCAGCTAAGATAGCTTGAGTCCACTCAAGGTTATTAATATTGAATTGACCTACCGCATACTTACCTTCTAAAGCTTTGTTTAACATTTCAGTCATTGAAACTAAAGGCATTCTATTTCCTCCTTAATGTTATAACTGTTCCCACTGTATAGAAACAGTGTTCCCTTATACAATTTTCCCTTAAAATTATGTATAATATACGAACAAAAAAATCGTACGGGAGCAACATTTATTCCACTTTTAAGAATACCAATAGTTTTTGAATTTCTCAAGGAGTTCCAAGGCATCGGTAAATTTTGTTATCACTTTTCCTCTATTATTTGTCTAAAGTTTAAATTTTCTTACTTGTATTCGTTTTCATCACTCTCATTTTGCCTCAATCGGCAAATATTTATTGACTGCATTTCGAATATCGTCAATATCAAAAGGTTTGGCAAAGTGCGTAATAGCTCCTAAATCCTTAGCTTTTTGAATCATGTCCAATTCTCCATATGCAGTCATAATAATTACCGCAATATTTGGATCATAGTCCTTCATTCTCTTCAAGATTTCTATTCCGTCCATCCCCGGAATTTTCATATCCAGAAGAACTAAATCAGGTGAATGTTCCTTGGCAATTTCTAACGCTTGAACTCCGTTAGCAGCTTGATATGTTTTATAACCAACTTTTTGTAGAACTTCATTTAATAGAATTCGGATTCCATATTGATCGTCTACAATTAAAATTTTCCCCGTCATCCAAACACCCCTTCCAATCTCCTATTCGTGTTTACCCACTACTAAACTCTCTCTCCATATACCCTCAGTATACATTATTCGTGTATTATTGCGTAAATCCTTCATTTTATAAAGGAATTCTCGTCATTCATCATTAATTAACAACAGTAATATTCGCTTCTTGCATATCAATCCTTTATAATGCTCGTAGTATATTTTAAAGGAGCTTTCACAATGCTAAAAATATTTACTACTCAATTAAACGGTATTTTCAAAAACATTACGGAAGATGAATTTATAATTGAAGATGCTGCTCGTTTACTTGCACAAGCTGCTATAAGTGATGGGGGCATTTATATTCATGGTTTTAAAGAAATGCAGGGTGTACTCTCTCAAGCGATAGAAGGTGATGAGGCTATTCCTCATTGCAAACCATTATTCGTTAACAATCGACTTGTCAGCCTATCTCCTGTTGATCGTGTCATACTTGTTTCACGTCACAGTCATGATGAAGATGCCCTTCAACTAGCTCATCAACTGATAAATGAGCAAATTCCATTTATCGCTCTTTCTTCAATCGTAGATAGTCAACAAGAAGGACTTCAAACCTTAGCAGATTTACATATCGACTTAAAACTGAAAAGAGGACTAGTTCCAACGGAAACAGGTGAACGTATCGGTTATCCTGCTTTGCTAATTGCACTGTACGTTCTCTATGCAATTAACCTAACTTTAATAGAGCTATTAAATGAATTACACGAAGAAGAATAAGCGCTGCTAATAGGAACAAAAGCGAAAGTCGCGCCCGTTCAGCACCGTATGAGACTTACGCACTTCGTATGAGATAAAGGAAACACGAAGAGCTGATAAGCGATTC
>NZ_JBALMO010000148.1:466-3296 GCF_036963345.1 Bacillus sp. JJ722 | reverse complement strand
GCTGGACGTAGAATCACTCTATTTAAAGTTATCAACAACAAATTATTTTATAATTTCCTAAACAATGAAAAAAGAGGTTGTCCGATAACTGGACAACCTCTTTTCTATTTTACTTACCATTCTTCAGTGAAGCTTCAATGAAGTTACGGAATAATGGTTGTGGTTTTGTTGGTCTTGACGTGAATTCTGGGTGGAATTGTGAAGCTACGAACCAAGGATGGTCTTGTAACTCTACAACCTCAACTAGACGTCCATCTAAGCTTGTACCAGAGAATACAAAGCCTTTTGCTTCCATGTCTTGACGGAAGTGATTGTTGAACTCATAACGGTGACGATGACGCTCATACACTACTTCATCATTGTAAGCTTCCATTGCTTTCGTGTCTTCCACTAGTTTACATGGATATAAACCTAGACGTAATGTTCCACCAAGATCTTCTACGTCTTTTTGCTCTGGTAATAAATCAATGATTGGGTATGGTGTATTTGGGTTAAGTTCAGATGAATGTGCACCTTCTAAACCTAATACATTACGTGCAAATTCTACTGTAGCCAATTGCATACCTAAGCAGATTCCTAAGAATGGAACTTTGTTTTCACGAGCATAGCGAATTGCTTCGATTTTTCCTTCTACTCCACGATCTCCAAATCCACCAGGAACAAGAATTCCATCTGCACCAGATAAAAGTTCTGCTACATTTTCACTCGTAACCTCTTCAGAATTAATCCAATCGATATCAATGTCTGCATCAAATGCATAACCGGCATGCTTTAATGCCTCTGCAACTGAAAGATATGCATCTTGAAGTTCTACATATTTACCAACTAAAGCGATCTTTGTTTTCTTAGAAAGGTTCAATACTTTCTCAACAAGAGCTTTCCATTCAGTCATATCTGCTTCACCACAATTTAATTTCAGGTGATCACAAACAATTTGATCCAAGTTTTGCTCTTGTAATGCTAAAGGCACAGAATATAAAGTGTCTGCATCGCGGCACTCAATTACCGCTTTTTTGTCAATATCACAGAAAAGAGCAATCTTGTCTTTCATATCTTGAGAAACTGGCATTTCTGTACGTACAACAATTACGTTTGGTTGAATACCTAAGCTTCTTAATTCTTTTACACTATGTTGAGTTGGCTTTGTTTTCATTTCTCCTGCAGCTTTAATGTAAGGAATTAATGTACAGTGAAGATATAAAACATGCTCATGGCCAATATCACTCTTAATTTGACGAATCGCTTCTAGGAATGGTAGTGATTCAATATCACCCACTGTTCCACCGATTTCAGTAATAACAACATCAGCATTTGTTTCTTTACCTGCACGAAGAACACGCTCTTTGATTTCATTTGTAATATGAGGGATTACTTGAACAGTTCCACCAAGATAATCACCACGGCGTTCTTTACGAAGTACTGTAGAGTACACACGACCAGATGTAACATTGCTGTATTTGCTTAAATTAATATCGATGAAACGCTCATAGTGACCTAAGTCTAGATCTGTTTCCGCACCATCACCTGTAACGAAAACCTCACCATGTTGATATGGACTCATTGTACCTGGGTCAACGTTAATATATGGATCAAATTTCTGGATCGTTACACTTAATCCTCTGTTCTTCAATAATCTTCCTAATGATGCTGCTGTAATTCCTTTACCTAGAGAAGATACTACTCCACCAGTTACAAAAATATACTTAGTCAATTTTTGTTCCCCCTTAAAATTTTTTTTGAAATCATATAAGCCAGCTGCTTACTAATGAAAAAATGTAAAGCTCCTTGAGTAGCTTTACAAACTAATCGGTCAAATAATTTAACCATGATTTGATAAATCTAAAATGTGCTTATAACACTACTGTTGTAGCGAGGGTATAAATTAAATTGAGCTGCTTGCTTTGCAGCCCAACAAATATTAATGATATATATTTTTAGTTTTTCCATTATGCATTAAATTACTATACATCTTTGAAAAAAACAAAAACGCTCCTCTTACTAAAGGTAAGGGAGCGATATATTTTGTAATCATGTCCTTTTTAAAGGAGCCCAAAAATGATTCTACAAATTCCAGATTAAAAAGTCAAGTTATTTACAAATCATCTTCGTCTTCATCTTCATCATCTAGATCGATGTCATCCTCTACTAATTCATCATCATCTTCGTCTAAATCATCATCATCTTCATCTAAATCTGTATCAAGTAATTCATCACTATCGACATCGTCTTCGTCATCTTCATCGTACTCTAGATCAAGATCATCATCTACATTATCATACTCGTCAAGATCGTCTTCAAGAGCTTTTTTCGCTTTCTTCTTCTTAGGTTTTACAGAGTTTGTTAACTCATCCTCAACCTGATCAACAGGATACCAATCTTTTAAACCCCAGTTGTTTTCACCAGTTGTACTAAAACGACCGTCTACATTTAGATCTGTATAGAATTGTGAGATTTGCATATTAACCTCTTCCATAGTTTTATCTTGTAATTGTGCAATTTCACTTACAAGCCCTTGGAAAGAGACCGCTTGCTTACGCTCTGACAAAATTTCGTATGCTACTTCAATTAAAGACATTTCCTTTAATTCTTCTTTAGTATATTGATTTAAACTCAATATTTGCACTTCCTTTCTCTATCAAAAAGCACTATAAATACGTACTTAAACTCTGTTAACATTTTCTATTTAGCCTATAAATCATTATAAACAATACATTTAGGTTTATGCTAGCTCTAACTTTATCTTTAGAATATTTTTCAAGTAAAGCAAATGCTTTACCGTTTCTTCCATTCTTGAAACGCCAAATAAAAGGATAAAAAAGAAATTAAAAAA
>NZ_JBALMO010000148.1:0-379 GCF_036963345.1 Bacillus sp. JJ722 | reverse complement strand
ATTGTTTTTCATATATAAACTGGAATGAACCAATAAATATCAGAACTGCTATGATGAATAAAACTTTTCTTATGTTCATATTCCCAACTCCATAAAAATCTTCTAATCATGCTCGGCACACTTAAGAATACCATTTTAACCCTTTATTTCAATATTTATAAAGGTTTTTCAAAAAAATTCACAAACTCTTATTATTAAGTATACGATAGATTATATATGAGAATACATAAAAACATAAAAGGGGCTGTTCGAAAAGTGATTTCCAATCACTTTTCGAACGCCCTTTTACGCTTTTTAGCCCTTCGCTATAGGTTACGAGAAATTTGTTATGCTTGCTGAGTTTGTTGAAAGACGGCTCTCAGTAGGAAATCCGGTTTTG
>NZ_JBALMO010000147.1:0-3925 GCF_036963345.1 Bacillus sp. JJ722 | reverse complement strand
ATATACTATAGTTAGGAATCATTTATCAAAGAATATCTCAGGAGGTTTCATCATGTACTTTTCTAAAAAACAACCAGAAGTTGATGAAGTCATAATTGAAGATACACCTGTTTATGCTTGTACTTCGGAGGAATGTAATGGATGGATGAGGGCTCAATTTATATCAGATGATTCTATATGTCCATTATGTGGTAGTGATATGCAAGAAGAACTCAGACAATTACCTAAGATTACTTAACAACGCAAGAATTATATAACGTGTTAAAATAACTGCCTTTTGGTGAAACATCTGTTTAGTTATTTGAGTTTTGGTTTGTCTGTCATTTTATTGTTATGTTAATGTAACTATTGTTATGCAATTATAACTGTCTTGTTCTCATTGTTAAGAAAATTCATGCTATGCTTATTTCCGTTAGCTAGTTTATCCATTAGCTAATGGAGAGGAGAAGTAAACTAACATGAGAAAAACATTAGTATCATTTATTGCAGCAGCAGCCATATCAACAACTTTGGGGATAAATGCACATGCAGAAGAAATCGTTGTTAAAAAAGGCGATACACTATCAGAATTGGCACAAAAGTATGATGTATCTATTAGTGATCTTCAAAAAGCGAATGGATTACAATCAGATTTAATATTTGTAAATCAAAAACTTACTATTTCACCAGATGAATATTATACTGTATTAGCTGGTGATTCACTTTGGAAAATTGCTCAACAGTTTAATGTAGCAGTATCCGATATTCAGAGCTGGAATAACATAACAGGTGATTTAATTCATCCTAAACAACAACTACTTATTAAGAAATCTGGAAGTATTCAAAAAGCAACACAATACCCTACAACACCACCAAATAAAGTAGAACAGCAACAACAACCTAGGAAACAGGATGTCAAGCTGAAAGCTAACACGTCTAACAAAGAAGCTGTGTCTGGGCAACAGCCAACACAAAAACCTCTTGAACCAGCAGCACCAGTTCAAGAGAAACCAAATGCTAAGCCTAAACAAGATGCACCTGCTCCAGCTGAAAGTGCTACTAAAACATTAACGATGACAGCAACAGCATATTCAGAAGACTGTAAAGACTGCTCGGGTGTTACAGCAACTGGGTTTAATTTAGGAGAAAATCCGGATGCTAAAGTAATTGCTGTTGACCCTAATGTCATTCCACTAGGTACGAAAGTATATGTTGAAGGTTACGGTTATGCAACTGCTTTAGATACAGGTGGCGCAATTAAAGGGAACAAAATTGATGTTTTCATACCAAATGAAAGTGAAGCAAAACAATGGGGTGTTAAACAAGTAAAAGTTCAAATACTTGATTAATACCATCTATAAGTCATATTATATATAGTAAAGCCGCTCATTTCTGGGCGGTTTTTTAATTGTCTGGGGTTTTACAGGTTTACTTATAGGAAGTAATCAGGAAGGTTTGATGTCCAAAGTTAGTATTTTAATACATTTTTTAAAAATAATTGATATTGTTTTTGACGTATTGATGTAAAATAATGAACAGTGATCTGTTGTATTTTTGTAGTGGAGTTGACTATTGCTCATGGAAGATATTATTTTTTCATTCAATCCTATCCTTATGTTGATAGGAATTTTGTTAACATGTATAGCAGTGTACGCAGCGTTGGATTTGTTTACCCACATGATTAGTATGAAAAGCAATCATAATTTTCTATTTTGGGGAAGTTCATTTTGCATGGCTATAGGAATTTGGTTGATGAATTTCTTTGGAATGCTAGCTATTGATATGAATAGCTCCGCTGAATATATTGTATTTATTAGTTCGATCTCAATGTTTTGTAGTTTTATCTTAGTTTTTTTTGCTTTTAAGTTTCTAGAGAAGAAAACAAAGAAGAGGAATTTATATATTGGTAGTGCTTTGATTGCTTTGGCTGTTTTAGTAACCAATCTTATAGGAATGCATTCTATTCATGTTAGTTTCCAGTATAGTGTTATTTGGCTGAGTATAGCATTTTTGTTAATTATGCTTTTTTGTTTTATAGCGTTTTGGTTCATATCTGATGCGGAGGGGAACTTTCCTCATATATGGATTAAGCCACTTTCGTCGTTTATTATAACGGTGGCAATTGGGCAAGGCTTTTTATTAGTCATTAAGTCATCACTGAAGGTAGACAACTATGATAAGGTGTTATCTTATCTGTCAATCGACGGGTATTGGCTTCCTTCAATATTCCTATTATTATGCGTAATGGTCTTTGGAGGATTAATATTAGGTAGCATGATAGCAAATAAGCGAGTAGTTAAAACAAATCTTTATTCTAAAGATATAATGTCTGCTTTAGATGCATCCTCGATTGTAACGATAACGGATCCTAAAGGTAGAATTACATATGTGAATGATAAATTTGTAGAAATAACCAAATATAAAGAAGAGGAGTTAGTTGGTAAGAGGTTTACTATGGTGAATTCCGATTATCATCCGAAATCTTTCTTTGAAGAGCTTTGGGCTACAATTGATAAAGGTGAAATTTGGAAAGGTGAAATGTGTAATAAAGCAAAGGATGGTACGTATTATTGGGTAGATACAACGATTATTCCTTTCTTGGATAATAACAAACAACCATATCAGTATGTAGCAATCCAAAGAGATATTACAGCTCGCAAAGAGGTAGAAGAAGAACTACAAAATACACTAAAAGAATTTAAAGAATATAAATACGCTCTTGATCAAGCTTCCATTGTAGCTGTTACAGATGAACGCGGGATTATTACGAAGGTAAATGAAAATTTTTGTAATATCTCCAAGTATTCGAAAGATGAACTCATTGGTAGTGATCATCGTATTTTAAACTCGGGTTATCATTCTAAAGAGTTTTTCAAGAATTTGTGGAGGAAAATTGGTAATGGTGAAGTATGGAAAGGTGAAATTCGTAATATGGCGAAAGACGGTACATATTATTGGGTTCATACGACGATTGTTCCATTTCTTAATGATAACAATAAGCCTTATCAATATCTCGCGATTCGAAATGATATTACCGAAAAGAAAAAACAAGAAGAAATGTTACATAGACAAGATAAATTATCTGCATTAGGACAAATGGCTGCTGGAATAGCACATGAAATTCGGAACCCGCTAACAAGTATGAGGGGATATACAGAATTTTTACTACTTGATGAAGAAAAACCTGATCGAAAAGAGCATCTTGAAATAATTTTGGATGAAATAAATCGTGTAAATACGATCGTGGAAGAATTTATGATGATTGCGAAGCCAAAGGCAGATTTACTAGCAGTGAAAAATATTGTATCGATAGTAAGAAATACGTTAGCTTTATTTGCCTATGAAGCAAAGAAGAAAAAGGTACAAATACATCTCGATGCTTGTGAAGAAGAATTTTTGATTCTATGCGATGAGAATAGACTGAAACAAGTATTCTTAAACTTAGTAAAGAATAGCATAGAGGCAATGCCTGATGGTGGACAATTGAATCTTCATATAGAGAAAAATGATAAAAACATTGTTATCGTTGTTTCTGATACAGGTGTAGGAATTCCGCAAAACCAATTGAAAAAAATTGGTGAACCATTTTATACTACGAAAGAATCAGGAACAGGACTTGGATTAATGATTAGCTTCAAAATTATCGAAAGTCATCAAGGTAAAATTGAGATTGAAAGTGAACAGAATAAAGGGACTTCATTCAAAATTATTTTACCCTTTGCTGAATATTATAAGTAAATGATTGGATCTGGTTATTGCTATTAACCGGATCCTTTTTTTCGTTGTCTAGCTCCAGCGCCCAGCTCCTAGTGGACTTCGCCAACCTCCCTACGATAAGTCAACTAAGAAATGCTGAAACGGCCCGTTCAGCCCCGCTGGCATAAGACGAATCACACAGGAAATCCTGATTTCCGAAGTGATTTGGCTTATGACACGAGGGGCTTGA
>NZ_JBALMO010000146.1:0-3795 GCF_036963345.1 Bacillus sp. JJ722 | reverse complement strand
AAAGCGCAGGATTAGACAGAAAACTGCTTGTTTAGAGGAACTGTGTCAATTTTTGTAATAAAATCTTGAGTTGTATTAACATTACAAACATTAAGGGACTGCTAGCATGTTTTTATACAGTGCAAAAAGCCAGTTAATAATAACTGGCTTTGCAAAATCCAATTTAGCATAAGGGGAAAGGATTTATATAAAAAGGAGCATATGGGAGTTCCTTGTAAAAATGATAATAAACTATAAATCGTAAAAAATTATTAACAAACTATAAAATAAATATTAATTCTTACAAGATTATTTAGAGACGTTTTCTAGTTGTTCATAATAATTCTTTGCAAATGATACTCCATAAATTTGTAGAATAGCGCTAAGCAAAAAAACTAGAATCCATATTTCATTTTCAATAATAGCAAGCCCTATAGCTGCAAAGGCAGCAATGATACTGGGGATGAATCCTAAGGATGCTTTATAATGTTTAAAATATTTCATATAATCAACTCCAATTTAAGTTTATATATACCGTAACATGACTTTTATAATTCTATTATTTTTTTATAAATGTTTAATTTAATTTTGCCAGTTGCTTGAAGATATAAATTGAATAGTTATAACAAAAGGTAGAGCAATAAAAAAACTCCCCGATTAGAGAAGCATATGTGTATACTACTTTCCTATTTTAAACGGTGCTGCAAGTGTAAGTCCGTTCTTCATTGTTGCAAATTCAAATTCTGCTGAAGAGTTTTATTACACGATAATTACCAGGATTAAAAGAATGAGGCATTTGGTAAGAACTGAAAGAGGGGGTTTGGAAAAAAATTTGGGCGATTCTTCAATCAGAATCGCCTAATTGTCGGTTTACTGTTTTTAAGTCTTTAGTATAAATGGTTGTTTTTTTACGCTGGACTTTATTTCTCAGTGGTGAGGATCATATCGATATGAGGAATATTGTCTTCCAAATATTCTTCGGACATAGTTGAAAAGCCAAGAGAACTGTAAAAGTCCTTTAAATAGGATTGCGCCTGAATTTTAATTTGCTTTTCTCCTAATTCATTCAAGCAATAATTAATACCTCTCTGAACAAGCTCGGTCGCCAAACCATGTCCACGATAGTCTTTTTTCACTAATACTCTTCCTAGAGAAGCGAATTCTTTCTTATCATTTGATGGAATAATCCGAAGATATGCCATAATATCCTTATCATTTTCTTGAATTAAGTGATAATAGAAAGGGTCTAAGCCATCAATCTCAGGGTAAGGGTATTCTTGTTCCACCACAAAAACAGCGACCCTTTCCGACAATATTTTGTATAATTGTTCTTTAGTCAAATCATTAAAATGTTTTAATGTTGTAATAGTATTTGTTTTCATGTTTGTTACCACCTTAGTAGTTAGCAGCTATTACTGATTGTTTTTTACTATATAAGTATTATACCTCTAATTGTTTTTCAATGTTCTATTATTGTCATTCTTGATATCCAACGATAAGACTAATTTGTAAAAAATAATGATTAAGTATGTACATTAATAATTATTATCCCTAAGTATTTATTTTACTTTTCAATAAATTGTGTTAATATACTATAGGTTTTAAATAGTCATATGGTTACTATTTAAATACGCTAATATCAATCTACAAGATTTTTTTAATAAAATTGGTAAATTGATGTGAATCAATATACTACAGTGAAGGGAAAGTGATTAAAATGGGCATTAAAAGTATTGCTGTATTCTGTGGTTCTAAGTCTGGTAATGGTAATATTTATATGGAAACTGCAAAAAAACTAGGAGAAAAATTAGCATCTGAAAAAATAACATTAGTTTATGGTGGGGCTCAAGTGGGATGCATGGGTTCGGTAGCTGATGCGGCTCTAAAATATGGTGGTAAAGTAATAGGTGTTATCCCTGAAAAACTAAGAGATGTAGAAATAGCACATAATCAGCTTACAGAACTACATGTAGTGGATACGATGCATGAACGGAAAGCGATGATGGCAGATTTAGCTGATGCATTTCTGGCATTACCAGGAGGAGCAGGAACATTAGAGGAATGGTTCGAAGTATTTACTTGGGCGCAACTTGGTTATCATAACAAACCATGTGCTCTATTAAACGTAGATGGTTTTTTCGATCCACTGATATCAATGCTAGATCATACAATTGAAAAAGGTTTTATGAGTGAATCTTACCGAGAGATGATTCTTATTGCCTCAAATCAAGAAGAATTATTTGAAAAGCTGGAAAATTACAGACCTATTTATGCTACAAAATGGACTTGAAAAATATTATATTTGTAAGATGTAAATTCAGCAATCAAAAAATACTTTCGTATTCAAACGAAACTACACAGCCAGTCTCCGGTACAATACCGTCAACTGGCTGCATAATAAGGTGTATTAAGACTAATAATCATGTTCAAAATCTCTCGCTTTTAAAGGATGCATTGAGAAAGTTTGAGGGGCCCTATAAATCCTTTGTCTTAAATTATTCTTTAAAATTATTAGCTTGAATATGAAGTTCTTTCAAAAATTCCTTGCCTGCAGCAGAAAAATATATGTTTTTTAATTTAATATAGTAATAGGATATTTTTTGCTCTATTCCTAATACAGGCTTAACTATAATGTCTTCACGTTGATAAAACGGATCGAATTTGCAAGCTAAGACCGTTCCAAATCCGATTGCCAATCCCTCTGAGATAAAATATTTTTTTATTTCGAAATTTTGAGAAATTAGAAAGTCGAATTTACTAAATTCCCTAAATAGCTGAGAATGAAATTTTTTTGAGTCACTTATATTAAAGGAGGTAGCAATTGGATATTTATATAGATCCTCTATGTTAAGAGTGTCTTTACTCGCTAATTCAGAATCTTTTCTAAAACATATCATCATAGAGCTATCGATAATATGTGTTGTAGTAAGTAGCTGATTTTCTTTACTTGTCGAGGAAAAAGAACCGGTTAAGCCTATATCCGCATCACCATTTAAAACGTCTCTTCGAACTTGAGAAGGTGATGTTTCTTTAATTTGAAGAGTTATTTTTGGGAATTTTGCATTAAGTTCAGCTAATGTTTTTGGAAGAATACTCCGACAAATTCCTGGAACAGCTGAGATGGATAGATGTCCTTCGATTTCTGGAGATTTACATTTTGCTTCTTGTTTAAGTTCTTCAATATAATTTAAAGCTTTTTGAGCCTTTATGATTATTTTTTTTCCGGTTTCGGTTGGCTCTAATCCAGTTCTAGAACGTTCAAATATCTTTACACCAAGCTCTTCTTCTAAACGACTAATTGCTTGACTTATACTTGAAGAAGATATATACAGCCGTTCAGCCGTATTTGCGATTGATCCTTTTTTTTCTATTTCAGTTATGTATAAAAGTTGATTGATTCTCATAGTTTCACCCCTAATACATTAATTGATTTAGACCATTACCTATATTTATTTTTTCAAAATTCCATAGTTATCATTTTAAATATGGTATCTAATTATTGACATTGACTTTTATGTATTTCATTTTTCAGGATAATTTTAAAATCAAGTACTGGTTTTGTGATTGTTTTTCCTTTTAGAAAAATACAACCGAAAAATCTTGGTATTGTGAAAGGAACAATTAATGGTATTCGTATAATGTCTCCCTTAATAATGTATGGATCGTGCAACGAAGAAATAGATGTAGAAAATCCTATAGCTTGATTATTAGAAATAATTCTTTTAACAACTTCAGAATTGTTTGTTGTAACTAAAATTTTCATTGGTCCATAATTTTTTATTAATTCACTTATAATTTTTTTGCTGTTTTTTCCAT
>NZ_JBALMO010000145.1:11019-15404 GCF_036963345.1 Bacillus sp. JJ722 | reverse complement strand
GCACTATATAAAAAAATGTGGGTATATAGATGAAGGCGTTCGTAAAATGGGCAAAAAGGGACAATTAATATTAATGAGTTATTATTTATAATTTATAGTAGGCGGGATGTTTAACTATTCTGCTTCAGAAATTAAACTACTTTTATTTTAAAAATTTAATGGGGATTTTGGTCATATGAACTATGGAACATATGACCAAAATCAAAAGGTGTAAAGATTGATTCATCTAGAAATAGTGCCATATTCTTTGTAATAACGGAGAATATGCAGTTCAATATAATGCAAAAATTTATTGATCTAGTTTTACTATTGTTTTATATAAAACCTTTACTACTTTATCAATGTCATCTTCAGATGTAAACTCTTTAGGATTATGGCTTATGCCATCTTTAGACCTGACAAATATCATTCCAATTGGGAAGGATCCTTTAAATTGCATTGCGTCATGACCGGCGCCGCTTGGTAATGAAATGACTGTTTCATTAATCTCTTGAATGCTCTCTTTAATAGCATTTTGAATATCTGAATCACAATGAACTGGGTCGACACGTTGTAATTCGGTCACTTGTAGGTTTAATTGTCGTTCTTTAGCGATTGTTTCAGCAAAAAGTAAAATGTCTTTTTCAAGATTATTTCGTGTTTCTTCGTCAATATCCCTAATATCAATTGTCCATTCAACTTCACCAGGAATTACATTTACTCCATTTGGTTTGACAAGTAATTTACCCACAGTTGCTACAGAAGAACCATAATGTTTAGCAATTTTTTCTACTTCAGCGATGATTAGACTTGAGCCTATTAAAGCATCTTGTCGTTGATTCATTGGAGTGGTGCCTGCATGCTCAGCTAGCCCTGTTAATTGAAATTTAAGCCATAATGGACCTGCAATTCCAGTTACATTACCAACTGCTACGCCATTGCTTTCTAGTACTTTTCCTTGCTCAATATGGACTTCTAGGTATAGTTTTACATTCTCCATTTTAGCACTCGAAAGAGTTTGTTTATCTAAACCATAATCAGCAATAGCTTGTTCAATTGTTATTCCTTCTTCATCAATCCTCTGTAAATCAGTGGTTGATAGTGTACCCGCGATAGCTCTACTACCTATCATACCGAAACCAAATCGAGTACCTTCTTCATCTTTGAACGCAACGACTTTAACAGGATGTCTCAAGTTTATCCTTTGTTCCTGAAATGAGTGAATCACTTCGATGGCAACTAAAACTCCTAAACTACCATCATATTTCCCACCACTAGGTACGGTATCTATATGTGATCCTAATAGAATAGTAGGTAGATCTTCACTTCCGTCTTTACTTCCGATAAGATTACCAACTGCATCATAATGAACAGTTAGCCCAGCTGATTTCATATATTGCTCAACTAATTCATTAGCTTGCTTCTCATTGTCAGTATAAGAAAAACGATTAATTCCACCGTCGCAAGTTCTTCCTATCAGTGATAATTCCTCAATATGTTCACTTAATCGTTGAATATTAATCATTTGAATCAGATTCCTTTAATTTAAATCTAAAATGGCAATTGCCTTCCTTCAGCACATATTTATCATGCTCAACTTCAAATTTATTATTGTATCCGCGTGCAACAGCAGGGTCAATCATTTCACAGTATAAAATACCATACTCATGCATGTTATCATCTGCCCATTGTTGCCCGAAAGGACAAGCGGTAAAGTTTTGTTCAATTTCTTCAGGTTTAAAATCAGATGTATATGTGAATAAATCACTTCTACCCATATCATAATTAGATAAGTAGTTATTAATCGTATTCTTCTCCCCATTTGCTCGCGCTCTTTGAGCAATTCCTCGGCCACGCTCTTCACCAAATGTGCGGACTCCTTCACGTACAGCATCTTTTCCTTCATCACCAAATTGATCAACTACAGCTTTACTTAGTTGTCCAAATAACTTCGCCATTAGCGCGTAAATCGTAAGGTCCTTATAAATATTTTCAGCTTCATGATTATTTGGAATATAGTTGAATAACGTATGATTTTCTCCATCTATAGTCGCTTGCTTTGCAATGTCTTCTGCGTCTTTGTATCCGAAATTTTCAACTGCTTGTTGAAGAAGTTCGCTTCCTTTTTTACCGTATTTAGATACAACTGATTTTTCTACATGTGTAAAAAGTTTAGCTGTAATAGCGTACATGGATAAAGGCGGTATAATAAGTTTTTTATCAGTCAATTGGAACACTCCTCTAATTATGCTTACAAATAAATTATATTAAAAGTTTATAAGTATTATATAATTTGCAGGCACTTAAAGCAATTCATATGAGTTTACTAAGGATTATTATGTTATTAGGAGTTTTATTTTATTGACAATTCCTATGTTTTAATTTAAATTTATTTTGTTAATTCGTATGAGATTACTAAGATTTAAGTGAGGAGGGAATTGAATGAACTTCGAAGGAAACTTTATTATTTATATAGAGATCGTCATATATTTATTAGCAATGCTAGGAATTGGAGTTTATTTTAGTAGAAAAGATTTAGATCATAATGATTATTTTTTAGGGGGTAATAAATTACCAGGATGGGCATTAGCATTTTCTGAAAGAGCAACAGGTGAATCTGCGTATATGTTTTTAGGTGCGGTCGGTTTTATTTATGTAACTGGATTATCAGGAATATGGATATTATCAGGTATGTTTTTAGGTGTAGTTTTTTCTTGGTTGTTATTGGCAAAGAGATTTATGAATGAAAGAAAGAAATATAATGTCAATACATTACCAGACTATTTAGCTGTTAAATTTCCAAATCACAGTAATATTATTCGCGTATTATCCGCTTTAATTATGGGGACTTTTTCTGTCTTTTACATAGCGGGTCAATTTTCAGGTACCGGTAAAACACTTTATTCGATTTCCGGTGTCAATATTACAATTGGAACTGTGGTTATTGCATTAATTATTATTGCCTACTCATGCATGGGTGGTTTTCTGTCCGTTGTATGGACTGATACAGTACAAAGCTTTTTAATGGTTTTAACATTTATCATTGTACCCATTGTCGCATTTATTCAGATTCAAAATAATGATTTATCCATCTCTCATTCACTAACTGAAATGGGGAATGGAGCTGATAGTTGGTTAGGTGGATTAACTGGGTTAGCATTAGGAGCAATGTTAATGACCAACTTTTCTTGGTTCTTTGGATGGCTTGGTGGACAACCTCAATTAAGCTCTCGTTTTATGGCATTAAACAATGAAAAAGAACTTCGAACAGCAAAATGGGTTGCGTTTATTTGGACACTTATCGTTTATGTAGGGGCGTTTTTAGTAGGTATTTTCGGTTCGGTTCTCTATAAACAAGGAACGATTGATGATGCTGAAATGATTTTACCTTATATGGTTTCGGATTTACTACCACCTTGGGTAGCTGGGATTATTATTTCAAGTATATTAGCTGCTATCATGTCAACAGCTTCATCTCAACTATTGGTAGTCACTACATCAGTTAGTGAAGATATCATTCATAAATCGATGGGCATTAAAATGAAAAGTGATACATTAGTTAAATTATCTCGTCTCGTAGTGGTTATAGGTGGGTTATTAGGCCTTGTTATTTCATTATGGTCAGAATCCGTCATTTATGGTGTTGTAAGCTTTGCTTGGGCAGGAATAGGTAATACATTTTCATCTGTGATCTTATTAATTTTCTTCTGGAAAAAAACATCGGGAATTGGCGTAATAGCTACCATTATTACAGGTTTTATCAGTGCAATTCTATGGACGATTTCACCACTTGAGGCTATTGTTTCTGCGAAGTTTAGTACTTTCTTTATTTGCCTTTTCGTTGGAATAATAGTAAGTTTACTGTTTCCTGATCAAAAATCAGGTACAGAACTTAAGGAAAGTGCTGTTTAATTGTTAAGGAAGATGATGATAAGTTGAAAGATCAGATTTAATATTAATTATTAAAGCACCCATTTCGGGTGCTTTTTATGTGCTTTTCACAAATAAGCAAATATTACAAAATAGTATTGAAAATTTATATTTTGTATAGTACAATACCAATTATCAAAATTTAACTACAAGTATATAAAAAGCAATGATAAGGACAGAAGTTACTTTTTACGGTTTACAGAGAGGGAAGGGTTGCTGAAATCTTCCTAACGCAGTGAAGTAATTTACCACCTTTTGAGCTGTATTGGGGAAACCAAGTATCCAATATCGTAAATGCTACGTTACAGCACCAAAGCCATAAGTCATGTATTTGATTATGGGAAATTGGGTGGAACCACGAGAAAACGCACTCGTCCCTTGCATAGGGATGAGTGCGTTTTTTATTTTTTAGAAAAAGAATAATTAAAAGCGATGATAAGGACAAGAATTACTTTTACGGTTTACAGAGAGGGAAG
>NZ_JBALMO010000145.1:0-10965 GCF_036963345.1 Bacillus sp. JJ722 | reverse complement strand
GCTGAGACTTCCTAGCTTAGTTAAGTAATTTACCACCTTTTGAGCTGTATTGGGGAAATGAAGTATCCAATACCGTAAATGCTACGTTACAGGACCAAAGCCATAAGTCAAGTTTTTGACCATGGGAAAATTGGGTGGAACCACGAGAATACACGCTCGTCCCTTTTATAGGGATGAGTGTGTTTTTTTATATCAAAAAGTTTTAAGGAGTGTATATGTTATGTGTGAAAATGTAATTTCTGTTGTTTTTCCTGATGGAAATGTAAAGAAATATGAAAAAGGTATTAAAGTGAGCGAAGTAGCGGAGTCGATCTCGTCAAGTCTGAGAAAAAAAGCTGTAGTAGGAAAAGTGAACCAACAATTAGTTGATTTAAACCACAAGTTAGAACATGATGTTGAACTATCCATATTCACTTTAGATTCGGAAGAAGGACTGCAAGTTTTACGTCATTCAGCAACTCATATTATGGCACAAGCAGTAAAGAGACTATATGGGAATGTTAAATTTGGGATAGGTCCAGTGGTAGAAGATGGTTTTTATTATGATTTTAGATTAGACCACAGTTTAACTAATGCCGATTTATTAAATATTGAAAAAGAGATGGAGAAAATTATTAATGAAAATCTAGAATTCAAAAGAATAGAGGTTTCTTTTGAAGAAGCTGAGCGGCTTTTTGAAAGTAAAGGTGAAATATTTAAGCTAGAAATTTTAAAAAGCATTCCACAAAATGAAAAGATTACACTGTATCAGCAAGGTGAGTTTATTGATCTTTGTCGTGGACCTCATATACCATCTACATCTTATTTAAAAGCGTTCAAGTTAACTCGAGTTTCTGGTGCTTATTGGCGAGGAGATAGTAATAATGAGGTTCTTCAACGAGTATATGGTGTAGCATTCAAAAAGAAAAATGACTTGAATGATTATTTGTATTTCTTAGAGGAAGCAGCTAAACGAGATCATCGTAAATTAGGGAAACAGCTAGAATTATTTATGTTTTCAGAAGAAGCGCCTGGAATGCCATTTTATTTACCAAAAGGACAAATCATTCGAAATGAATTGGAAAGCTTTTCTCGAGAACTGCAAAATAAAGCTTATTATGAAGAGGTTCGAACTCCATTTATGATGAATCAAAGGCTATGGGAAAATTCAGGGCATTGGGATCATTATCATGAGAATATGTACTTTTCTGAAGTGGATTCTATGAACTTTGCTATGAAGCCAATGAACTGTCCTGGTCATATGCTGATTTTTAAAAACAATCTATATTCATATAGAGACTTACCAATTCGTTTTGCTGAATTTGGTCAAGTACATCGGCATGAATTTAGTGGGGCATTAAACGGATTGCTTCGCGTTCGTACTTTTTGCCAGGATGATTCTCACATTTTTGTTCGTGAAGATCAAATCGAAAGTGAAATTAAGCAAGTATTTTATTTAATAGATGAAGTATATCGAACTTTCGGCTTTGATTATGCAGTCGAACTGTCCACTCGTCCAGATGATTCATTAGGTGACGATATCCTCTGGGAAGCTTCTGAATCGGCATTGAAAAAAGTACTTGAGAGTCTTGGTATAGAATATTATCTAAATGAAGGTGATGGAGCATTTTATGGACCGAAAATTGATTTTCATATTAAAGATGCTTTGAGAAGAAGTCATCAATGCGCGACAATTCAGTTGGATTTTCAAATGCCTGAAAAATTTGATTTAACTTATATTAATGAAAATAATGAGAAGGATCGTCCAGTAGTCATACATCGAGCAGTATATGGTTCAATTGATCGTTTCTTAGGAATTCTGATTGAACACTTTGCAGGTGCTTTCCCAGTTTGGATTGCTCCAACACAAGTTCAAATAATTCCTGTATCCAATGTTCATTTGAATTTTTGTTTAGCTGTTCAAAAAGAACTAAAGGAAGTAGGAATAAGAGTAAAAATTGACGAAAGAAATGAGAAGTTAGGTTATAAAATAAGAGAAGCGCAAATAAAAAAAATCCCTTACATGCTAATTCTAGGTGATAATGAAGTAAACGAAGGTACAGTAAATGTTCGAAAATATGGCGAAGATATTTCAACAAGTGTTTCAATAAGTAATTTTAAGGAAACAGTTGCTCAACAAATAAAGAAGCGTAGTATTTAATTAATTTAAAAATAGAAGGCTATCATGTAGCCTTCTATTTTTATGCATTTGGGAGTTAATGGGAGTCGTTTTTATAGATATCTTAATTGTTTTATACATCTATCATTTTACTAAGTTAATAGTCTATACGAAAAGTAGAAGAAATTCATATATTAGTATAAATGGACAAACTCTTTTGAAGAAAAAGATTAATAACTTAAGGTAGGTGTTGTTAGATGACAGTGCAAATACTTATTAATAAATCAATAAATCGAATGGGGTTGGTGCATCCAGTTGTAAAAGATACCGCTGTTGAATTAATTAAAAGAGCATATAAAGAAGGAATTCATGTACTAATGACAAATGGTTATCGAAGCATGGAAGAACAAGCAAAGTTGTACGGAAAAGGAAGGAAGTCGTACGTTTATAAGGGGAGAGACTATGGAGATCCAAAAAGCGCAATCGTTACAAATGCGATGCCGGGAAGTTCAAACCATAATTATGGGTTAGCAATAGACTATGTTCTAGCTAATGAAGATGCAACCGAAGTATATTATACAGTTGATGATAAATTTAAAAGGGTAGCAGCTATTGCAAAAACACTAGGTTTTGCCTGGGGAGGAGATTGGAAATCGTTTAAGGACTATCCTCATCTTGAAATGACGGGTGGCTTAAAAATAGATGATTTGAAAAATGGTAAACGTCCAAATCTTACAGTTACGTTTACACCAACAATTATTAAAGAGGGAGGGAAAATTCCAACTAAAAATGATAACAAGAATATGAAAGTGTACAAACCATCAAATGATGATTTCATAAACGCTACGGCAAGAGTACTTAAACGATTTGAGAATAAAGACGTGCATGGAGATAAGGCTATTAGCTCTATTCATAGAGAGAAGTTGCTGAAGAGGGAGCTTTCATTAGATGATGCTATTGCAATAATATATGTAGCTTTAGATCGAGGGTTAATTAGCCCAAAAGCTACTGAATAATAAATTGAAGGTTTTAATAGTATGCCTTTTAAATGTAAACCGCAATATTGTGATACAATTAACGTGTTTACACTATTGATCAAGCAAAATAGGAGTCGAATATGTATAAATTTATCAGAATAACATCCGAAAAAATTTTTAGTATGTTTATAGCTTTTGTTATCACTGGGATTGTTTATTTACTAATATTAGGGATTTCAGAAGGATTCATGGAACTGGTTGCAACGGGTATCGGTAACATGTTCATTATGGCATGGTTTGGAATAATCATTGTAAGTCCAGCGGTAATCTTTATAGGAATTCCGTTCTCGTTTTTAGCAAACTATATAGGGAGAAAAGTTTCTAAACATCAAGCTGCTATTAGACTCGGCCTTTATATAGTTTTAGCTTTGTTAATTGCTCTTATTACGAATCTGGTGAATGTGCAAGGAATAATAGCAAAGTTTGTATTACCATTAGGATTAGCAAGTGGACTTGGCTTCTGGAGTGGAGAATTGTTGTATAGTAAAATCATAAAGATTTTAAAGGAGAAAAAAATCATAAAATTCTCTATTAATGAACTAAATTAATTTAGTAGATTTTATTTTAATGTATAAAAGGCAAAACTATTTACATTGCAAGCGACTGCAAGTAAATAGTTTTGCCTTTTTCTAACGTACATTATTAATGTATTTCTCTATACAGACCAATTACTTTTCCGAGAATAGATACTCTATCAAGAATAATTGGTTGAAGAGAAGAGTTTTCAGGTTGTAAACGGAAATAGTTATTTTCTTTGAAGAAACGTTTTACAGTCGCTTCGTTATCTTCTGTCATTGCGACAACTATATCACCATTTTGTGCATTCTGCTGCTGGCGAACAATGACGTAATCTCCATCAAATATTCCAGCTTCAATCATACTGTCACCAACAATTTCAAGCATAAATACATGTTGATCGTAACCAGCTAAATGTTCCGGAAGAGGAAAGTATTCTTCTACATTTTCAATCGCTGTAATAGGTTGACCAGCTGTTACTTTACCCAGTAATGGAACATTAACTACTTTTCGCTTTGGAATAAAAGATTCTTCTTCTAATTCTAGAATTTCTATTGCGCGAGGTTTTGTAGGGTCTCTTCGAATTAAACCTTTGGCTTCGAGACGAGCTAAATGTCCGTGTACTGTAGAGCTAGAAGCTAAACCAACCGCTTCTCCTATTTCCCTAACGGAAGGGGGATAACCTTTTGTTCTTACTTCTAGCTTTATAAAGTCAAGAATATCTTGTTGTCGCTTTGATATTTTATTCATTAATACACCCCATTCTCTTTCTATTTATATAAATTATAACATGCAATTTTTGGATAGACAAACATATGTTTGAATGTTTTTGTCGAATTTGAAAATAAAATAGAACATACGCTCTTGACACAAAACAAATGTTCGTATTATAATTCATCTATCAAAACACGAACGAATATTCGTATATTAGAAGGAGACGTATATAATGAGAAACTTTGTTATGAAAAATGCCTTTTCCTTTCTGTTTTTAGGACTTATTGTGATGTTTTCTATAATCTGTATATTTAAATACAGTGCTGATGATTCAGAAAAATATGTTGAAGTAACAATTGTTCAAGGAGATTCCCTGTGGGAAATTGCACAGGAATACAATTATGATAATATGGAAACTACCCAGTTTATATCTCATCTAGAGAAGGTGAATCATATAAATGGTGAATCAATAAAAATTGGAGATGTTATACGTATTCCCGTTAAAGAAGGTAATGAGAAGTTTTTGACAATGAGCACTAATAAAGACTAAGTTGCTTATTTATAAGTTGAGAGGTAGTAATAGCTAATGAAACGAGCGGTTATTTATTGTAGAGTAAGCACTGATAAGGAAGCTCAAGAAAGCTCCTTACATAGACAAGAACAAGAATTAAGAGCTTTAGCTAACGATTTGTCATTGGAAGTTATTCATGTCATTAAGAAACAGGAAAGTGGTTTCCAATTGAACCGTGATGGTGTGTTTGAATTGCTAGAGTGTATAAAGGAACAAAGCGTTAATGTTGTATTGATTCAAGATGAAACAAGGCTTGGAAGAGGGAATGCCAAGATTGCACTATTGCACTTTTTAATGAAAGAAGGTGTGCAACTATTTACATACTCTCATAAAGGAGAAATGGAATTATCTGATGCTGATTCAATGGTTTTGCAAATTGTAGGTATCGTAGAAGAATATCAACGAAAATTACATAATATGAAGATTAGTAGAGGCATGAAGAAAGCTATTGATAATGGTTACCGACCGGAAAAAAACATTAAAAATCAAGATCAATCAAAAGGTCCTGAAAAGAAAACTGTACCAATTGAAGAGATTGTTCGCTTGAGAGAGAACAACTTAACCTTTGCTGATATAGCAGCGACTTTAAGAGGTTTTGGATACAATGTTTCAAAAGCTACAGTTAATAGAAGATATTTGGAGTATATCGATACACTATCTCATCAAGAAGAGAAGTAATACTTGCTACATTGGCTATTTTCTTATAACATGACAATATTAAGATGAAAGTAATAAGGAGCGTTACTAATGTTGTCAAAAGAAAAAATAGCTCGTATTAATGAGCTTGCAAATAAATCGAAATCAGTAGGATTAACGCCTGCTGAAGCAAAAGAACAAACAAAGTTAAGAAGTGAATATTTGCAATCCTTCAGAAAGTCTATGACCAATACAATTGAGCATATGACGATCATCGACCCAGAGGGAAATGATGTAACACCTGATAAATTAAAAAAAATAAAACAAAATAATAAAAGGCTACATTAAGACAAATAATAAAGGATGCTAGTTGATGCATTCTTTTTTTTGAAAAAAGTGTAACATTTTAATTATTAGTGCTTTTTTATATTGTCTTTCTTATATAAGATAGATAATATAAATAAGTACCAATGAACTTATGAAAGGGAGTATATCATTTTGAAAAAAGTAGATGAATTATCCATTAACTCCATACGTACACTGTCAATCGATGCAATTGAAAAAGCAAATTCAGGTCATCCTGGTATGCCAATGGGAGCTGCACCGATGGCTTATACGCTATGGACAAAATATATGAATCACAACCCGAAAAATCCAGATTGGTTTAATAGAGACCGTTTTGTATTATCAGCTGGTCATGGTTCTATGCTCTTGTATAGTCTATTACATCTATCAGGTTATGGTTTAACTATTGAAGATTTAAAAGATTTCCGTCAATGGGGTAGTAAAACACCAGGACATCCTGAGTATAAACACACAGTAGGTGTAGAAGCTACAACAGGTCCTCTAGGACAAGGGATTTCAATGGCTGTAGGTATGGCAATGGCGGAACGTCATTTAGCTGCTACTTATAACCGTGATGAATATAACGTAGTTGATCATTTTACATACACAATTTGTGGTGATGGTGATTTAATGGAAGGTGTTTCTGCGGAAGCATCATCACTAGCAGGACACTTAAAACTTGGTCGTCTTGTTGTTTTATATGATTCTAATGACATTTCATTAGATGGTGATTTAAACCAAGCTTTCAGTGAAAGCATTGAAGAAAGATATAAATCATACGGATGGCAATATATTAAAGTTAATGATGGAAATGATATTGAAGAGCTTTCTAAAGCACTTGAAGAGGCGAAGAAAGATACTGACCGACCTACTATGATTGAAGTGAAGACGGTTATTGGATATGGTTCACCAAATCGTGCAGGTAAATCGGATGCTCATGGTATGCCACTTGGAGCTGAAGAATTAAAATTAACGAAAGAAGCATATAAATGGACTTTCGAGGAAGATTTCCATGTTCCTAATGAAGTGTATGCACATTTTGAATCGGCAGTTGTTGAAGCAGGACAAGAAAAAGAAACCGAATGGAATAAGAAATTTGATGCATATAAAGAACAATATCCTGAGTTAGCACAAGAATTAGTTGACGCTGTTAATAATGTGTTACCTGAAGGATGGGATGCTGAAATCCCTGCATACGAAGAAGGAAGTAGTTTAGCATCTCGTGCTTCTAGTGGTGAAGTATTAAATGGAATTGCCAAAAATCTTCCATCATTCTTTGGTGGATCAGCTGACCTTGCTGGTTCAAATAAAACAATGATTAAAGGTACTGAAGATTTCCTACCAGGTCAATATCAAGGGCGCAATATTTGGTTTGGTGTTCGTGAATTTGCAATGGGTGCTGCCTTAAATGGTATGGCATTACATGGTGGATTGAAAGTGTACGGTGGTACATTCTTTGTATTCTCAGATTACTTACGTCCAGCAATTCGTCTATCAGCATTGATGCAAGTTCCAGTAACATATGTATTCACTCATGATAGTATTGCGGTTGGTGAAGATGGCCCAACTCATGAACCTATTGAACAACTTCCTGCATTGCGCGCAATGCATGGCTTATCTGTCATTCGTCCTGCGGATGGAAATGAAACAGCTGCAGCTTGGAAGCTAGCAATCGAATCAAATGACACTCCAACTGCACTTGTTTTAACAAGACAGAACTTACCTACTTTAGCTCAGTCAGCACAAGATGCATATGACGGTGTTTCTAAAGGGGCTTATACAGTTTCACCTTCTAACAAAGAAGAGGCTGATGCTTTACTATTGGCTTCAGGTTCAGAAGTTTCATTAGCTATTGCTGCTCAAAAGGCATTAGCAAATGAAGGTATTGATGTTTCCGTTGTAAGTATGCCTGCTTGGGATCGTTTCGAAAAGCAGTCTCAAGAGTATAAGGATACTGTACTACCTCCAACAGTAACGAAAAGACTTGCCATCGAAATGGCAGCATCGTTCGGTTGGCATAAATATGTAGGTTTTGAAGGCGATGTTTTATGTATTGATCAATGGGGTGCATCAGCTCCAGGAGAGATTGTAATGGCGAAGTACGGATTTACTACAGAGAATGTTGTTTCTAAAGTAAAAGCGTTATTACAAAAATAATTATAACAATTCAAAAAAATCCTTGTCTTTACTAGACAAGGATTTTTCATAAAAGAAAACAAAAAGTTTTTTGATATCATGTTCATAATGAACTTTCCTAGTTGATTTTAAAAATGGAATTGTAGACTAATAAATTGTCTTTTTGTGTTTAAAGGAAGAGAACGAAAGAGGCAAAGAAACAAAGTATTTCCTCTATTTGTTACTCTCGACAAAACTAGTGGGTTTTTTTTACAGAAATCAGCAATTTCCTTATCATTTCCTTTATATACTTGGTCTAAAAGGGAATGATAGAGATGATAGAGAAAAGAAATTATCAAATCTATTTAATAGATGAGCGAATAGTGGATTATTATATAAGCAGAGAGTGGATGTTTTTTAATTTATTTCAAGACTATGCTCAATCAAAAGGAGAGAATGCCCGTATTCTTGGCAAGCAAATAGAATATATTACGAATAATATCCCTGTTAAAACACTCAAACAAACATTAGAAGAACATTTGTATTATAATAAAAATATATATAATATGAATGGCTTGTATTATGTAATAACAAAGGGGAAAAATCAAAAGATGAAAAGTTCAGCTCAATTAGAAATTCATAATCGAGTATTGCATATTTCATCGGAAGGTAGCTATGATGCAGAAACGGTATTTTTTGAATGTTTACGTAAATGTGAAAACTGTTTCCTAGCAATTGACCTCGTACATGAACGATATGGCTGGTTAAAGCCAATTAAACAGAGAAATTTTATTTAAACAATACAAATTATAGAATGAATATTGTATAATAACATGTGGTCTAGTACACTAATTAGTAGACAACTTGAAGGAGGAAATACTTATGTGGATTTACACTCTAGTTGGTCTTGTTGCCTTACTAGCAGGGATAGCAATTGGGTTTTTCATTGCGCGTCGCTACATGATGAATTATTTGAAAAAGAACCCACCAATTAATGAGCAAATGTTACGCATGATGATGGCACAAATGGGAATGAAACCATCACAAAAGAAAATCAATCAAATGATGAGTGCTATGAACAAGCAAATGAAATAATAAAATACTGCGAAAACGTTGATATAGCAAGGTTTTTCCATCGTTTGATGGTAAGAATATTATTAAAAAACCTAGGCATTACGTAATAAAAAACTGAATTTTTCTTAGGATTTTTTACTATAAATTGCTTTATTTTTCTTATTTCACAAACAAAACCACTTTTTCTGTTGAAAAATTAACAGAGGAGGTGGTTTTTTTGTTGTTGGAAGATGTACTTGAAGAATATTTTTACTATTGTACAGCAAAAGGATTTACTAAGAAAACAATGATAAATAAGAGACAAGAATTGAAACAAGTGAAAGAATTTCTAATTGTGAATCGTGGAATTCAAAACTTAGAAAGCGTTACTACTCATGATTTAAAAGCCTATGTGCGATATAAACAGCAACAAGGATTAAAACCTCAGAGTATCAATTCAATGTTTAAAATGGTTGCCGCATTCTTTAATTGGTGCGTTAGAGAAGAGTATTTAAGTAAGGAAATTACGTCAAAGGTGGACATACCACGCTTACCTAAAACCGTATTAAAAGGATTTAGGATGAATGAAATTAACAAGATGATAGATGCTTTCTCCTTTAAAAACTATATCGAAGCCAGAAATAAATGTATTATAGCTATGCTTTCGGATTGTGGCTTACGTGCTATGGAACTTAGAACACTTAAAAAAAGTGATATTAAAGAAACCATGATCCTAGTAAATGGTAAAGGTAACAAAGAACGTTATGTATTCATTAGTCCAGTTCTAAAACGTATCATGATTAAACATGACCGATTAAAAAAGGAATACTTTAAGAATCGTACAATTAAGGAAGACACATATTTTCTGTCATATCAGTGTAAAGGGCTTTCTCATGTTGCACTTGATAACATCATTAAAGAAGCAGGTAGGAGAGCGAATATAACTGATAAAAGAGTATCACCACATACATTCAGGCATTTTTATGCTGTCCAATGTTTGATGAATGGTGTGGATTTACACTCATTGGCAAGGTTACTTGGCCATTCTGACATATCAGTTACACAGCGATATTTAAACTCTATGACTGACACACAGTTACGAGATAAGGCTATATCAGCAAGTCCATTAATGAATCTAGGGAGGTCAAAAAATGACTAATATTATTCAGTTTCCAACGATAAAAAAAGTAAATCCAATCCATATAAAATGGGATGTTGAAGCACTTAAAAATAACTATCTATCACATGATTTGATGTACATGAATGCCTTCGAGAGCATTGAAAATGAAGATATGTTTTTCGGGTTTGAAGAAGGTACAAGCCAAAATAAAAACTAGCGCTTTAGAATGGTATATATCAGAATGGATACACCAGTAAAATAAATTTTTATATATGGAAAGAAGAACATAAAAAAAATGAGGTACTGTGCGCCAACACAATACCTCTGATAATTTTTTAAATTCGACTAAATAAAACTGAATAAAGAAAACCTTATCCAATCCCCTTTATTATAAAATTTTTAAAAATAGAAATCAAGGGGTTAGTTTCCTATTGTCTTTTTTGGGGAAATGTTAAGGCAAGGTAGCCCATTAACTTGTAAAACTGGTCAGGTCTGATCGAGCCAACGCAAATAATTCGAGATAGGTAACAAATAAGCTTTCCCTATTTAGCTTAGTTACTGAATGGTGAGGGCTACCATCAAGTGCTGATCGAAGGAAGGATAGGAGTAGATATACTCGCAAGACATTCACAAGTAGATTGTGTCACGTGACACAATTTGAACCTGCTAGGGCTATCTGTTGCAGTAGGATGTTAGGATGAATAATCCACGACAAATAGGGTGTTACAAATACGGATTCCATAACCCGATATACAAAAGT
>NZ_JBALMO010000144.1:8200-8615 GCF_036963345.1 Bacillus sp. JJ722 | reverse complement strand
TAGCTGGTCTTTTTTTATTTTTATAAAAGAACAATCCGTTGTTTACATAGACATACACGAATTTCTAATACAATACATACACTTAAATTACATTATCATTATTATTATGTTTATTTAGAAAGTTGTATACAAAAATAGATTAAGGGAATAATAGGAACATGGAGGTGGAGAAATGGATGCAGCAGCTAAAGTACCTATAGGGGAAACGTGTATTATATGTGAAAAATTAAAGAGCGAAGGAATTTATCTTTATGCTTCATTTGTTTGTCGTTCTTGCGAGGAAGACATTATAAAGACAGAAACTTCCGACCCTAGATATCAATACTATTTACAACAGTTACGAAAAGTTAATAATCCAGAAAAATAATGAGGAAGAGTTCCAATAATGGAGCTCTTATTTTATGTTACTAAACCA
>NZ_JBALMO010000144.1:0-8153 GCF_036963345.1 Bacillus sp. JJ722 | reverse complement strand
ATTTTATGTTACTAAACCAAGACCATCGTAATTTGTTACACTATAAAAAAATGATTATAAAAAGGATGAACATCGATGATAAATATACATAAACAGACACCTTTATTTGATGCCTTAGAACAATACCGCAAAGAAAACCCTGTTTCTTGTCATGTTCCAGGACATAAGAATGGTATTGTTTGTCATGATAAGGGAACAAACATCTTTCAGCAATTATTACAAATAGATGCAACAGAAGTTGAAGGGTTAGACGACTTGCATGCACCTGAGGGAGCTATTTTAGAAGCAGAACAACTTCTATCAAAACTTTATAAATCTCAAAAAAGCTATTTTCTTATAAATGGTTCTACAAGCGGTAATTTAGCAATGGTTTTGGGAAATTGTGAAGCAGGAGATGTTGTTCTTGTACAAAGAAATTGTCATAAATCAATTCTGCACGCATTGATGTTAGCAAAAGCCACCCCAATTTTTTTACAGACAAATATAAATAAAGAATGGGGAACGGCTGAGGGTTTATCAATTAATGTTGTACAGAAAGCTATAAAAGCTTATCCGAAAGCAAAAGCCATGATTCTAACTTATCCTAGTTACTATGGCGTTGGTGAGAATTTAGAAGCAATTATATCTTTGGCACATAAACATGATATAACAGTTTTAGTTGATGAAGCGCATGGTGCTCACTTTACTGGACGGGAGCCATTTCTTAAAAGCAGTTTAGCATATGGAGCTGACTATGTTGTTCAATCAGCACATAAGACTTTACCTGCTATGACAATGGGATCGTATTTACATGTTAATCATGCAGTAACTAATTACAAGAAAGTTGAAATGTATCTGCAGATGCTTCAATCAAGCAGTCCTTCATATCCAATTATGGTATCACTGGATCTAGCGCGCTCTTATTTAGGTACATTAACAGACGACGATTTGCTATATACGAAGACAACAATTGATGAATTTAAAAGAGAATTAAATAAGATTAGCGGAATACGAGTATTACAGCATGAAGAGGGGGTATGTGATATTCTGAAGGTAACTGTTCAAACAGATGGTACTTATTCAGGATATCAATTACAATCTGCACTGCGAAAATGTAGTATCTATAGTGAATTAGCAGATATAAAAAATATTTTATTAGTTTTGCCAATTCTAAAGGTTGGACAGACTTTCTCATATGACAGAATAATCTTTGGTATGAGAAAAGCAGTAGAACTACTTAAAGAAAAACATCAAGAAAAACAAGTTTTTGCCGTATTACTTGAAGATGTTGATGACCTCACACAATTAGAGTTGTCTTTCGCAGAGATGATGAATAGGGAGACAAGGAGTGTACCTTTCTCTGAAGCAATCGATTATATAGTAGCTGAGACGATTGTTCCATATCCTCCGGGTGTACCTTATATGATTAAAGGAGAAAGAATAACAGAAAAGAAAATGGCCGGTCTCGAACAAATGCTTCAGTTTGGAACTAGATTCCATAGTAGTAGTTGTTTAGATGAGCGTAATATACTTGTATATGTGTAAAAAACAAGTGATAAATATTGTATACTTATGAATAGACATGATTATTGGAGGTACATCCATGAAACGCGGGATTTTTATTACAGTTGAAGGGCCAGAAGGAGCAGGGAAATCAACCATCCTTGGGCTATTAAATGAAAAGCTACAGCAAGAAGGTTATTCGCTTTTACTGACGAGAGAACCTGGCGGCATTTCTATATCAGAACAAATTCGAGAGATATTATTGAACAAAGATAACATTATGATGGATGAACGGACAGAGGCATTATTATATGCAGCTGCAAGAAGACAACATTTAGTCGAGAAAGTAAAACCCGCTCTAAAAGAAGGTAGAATTGTGCTATGTGATCGATTCATTGATAGTTCATTAGCTTATCAAGGATTTGCCCGTGGCTTAGGTATAGAAGAAGTATATCGCATCAACAAATTTGCGATTGAAGATACAATGCCTGATTTAACATTATACTTCGATATTGAACCTGAAGCGGGGTTACAGCGTATTTATAATAACAGTGACCGAGAAGTAAATCGGTTAGATATGGAGAACTTATCATTTCACAATAAAGTTCGAGAAGGATATATGCTATTAGTAGAGCGTTTTCCAGAGAGAATTAAAGTAATTGATGCGTCCGACGATATTAGTATAGTACTAAATCAAGCGATGAAAGTAGTGAAGCATTTTATTAATGAAAGAAAGACTCTTGATAGTAACATATGATAATGAAGGAAAATTAAGAAAACTTTATCAATGATTGCTATAATAGAAGTAGGTACAAAATGCGAGAACCGTGAAAAGGAGATGTTTTCCATGAAAATGATTATTGCTGTAGTTCAAGATAAGGATAGCCATAAGCTATCATCAGCTTTAGTAGAACATAATTTTCGGGTAACAAAGCTCGCAACAACAGGTGGTTTTCTTAAATCAGGGAACACAACTTTCATGATTGGTACAGAAGAAATACGTGTTAATAAGTGTTTACAAATAATTAAAGATAACTGTCAATCACGAGAACAACTTGTTGCACCAATTTCTCCAATGGGAGGTAATGCAGATTCTTATGTACCTTATCCTGTTGATGTACAAGTTGGGGGAGCAACCGTATTTGTCTTACCGATTGAACAGTTTCACCAATTTTAATGAGATATATGAGGTGTATGCATGAAGATTAATCAAGATATCCCTGTGAAACTGGATAAAGTTCAGAAAGAACCAAAGTCTTCAACTCCTGGAAACGTACGCTTTTCCACTGTTATTCATAAACAGGATCAAAAGATGCAATTTGATTCGCTAAACAAATTATTAGTGAGTATTGAAGGAGCTGGAGAGCGTCTAGAACGTTCTCGCACATTCAAAGACTTAGCAAAATATAAAACGCTAGTTAAAAGGTTTGTTAAAGAAGCAGTACATTTCGGCATGGAATTAAAACAGTCGCAAAGTTGGAACCAATATGGGCAAACTAGACAGTTGAAAACAGTTAAAACAATTGATGAAAAGTTAGTTGAATTAACGGATCAAGTAATGGATAAGGAAAAAGACTCTATATCCATTCTTGGGCAAATTGGCGAAATTAAAGGCTTACTTATTAATTTATATACTTAAGGTAGTGAATAAGAAATGATAAATACTTGGAATGAGCTAAAGGAAATACAGCCACTCGTTTGTCAAATGCTACAAAATAGCCTTACGAAAAATCGAGTTGCTCATGCGTATCTTTTCGAAGGAGAACGTGGAACGGGAAAGAAAGATGCAAGTATTCTATTAGCTAAAAGCTTGTATTGTGAAAATCTAGATGAAAATAAACAACCTTGTAATCACTGTGCAAACTGTCGAAGAATTTCAAGTGGAAATCATCCTGATGTTCATCTTATTGAGCCAGATGGCTTGTCGATTAAGAAGGATCAAATACATCACTTGCAAGACGAATTCTCCAAGAAGGGCGTTGAATCAGAACGCAAAGTATATATTATTGAAGCAGCTGAAAAAATGACCGTACAAGCTGCTAATAGTTTATTAAAGTTCTTGGAAGAACCTCTATCAGAAACAACTGCCATTCTTATAACCGAACAGTCACAACGAATACTTCCAACGATTGTATCTAGATGTCAGATGATAACATTTCAGCCTTTATCTTCGGAGCAAATCAAGAATAGAATAATTGAAGAAGGTGTGGATGCACAGACCGCTGCAATTGTAAGTCATTTAACGAACCATTTTGATGAAGCAAGAGAAATAAGTTTTGACGATTGGTTTGCACAAGCTCAGCGAAAAGTGTTAAAATTATATGAAGTATTGAACCAAGACTATATGAAGGGTTTATTATACCTTCAAGAAGAGTGGTTGGATCACTTTAAAGATAAGGAACAGATTGACCGTGGCTTAGATTTATTACTTCTTGTTTATAAAGATTTATTATATATACAGTTGGACCAGAAAGATTCTATGGTGTTTCAAAATATGAAATCAGAACTTGAGAAATCAGCACTTCTCCATAGCCAAAGAATGTTGGCTACTCATATGGAAGCTATACTCGAAGCGAAGAGAAGACTGATGTCCAATACAAATCCACAGCTAGTCATGGAGCAGTTAGTGTTGAATTTGCAGGAGGGATCATCCTTTGTATGATGTAGTAGGAGTCCGCTTTAAAAAAGCGGGTAAAATATACTACTTCGATCCGGGCGATTTCGATATTCCAAAGGATGAGTTTGTCATAGTAGAGACAGCACGTGGAGTGGAATTCGGAAGAGTAGTCATTGCTCGGAAACAAGTAGAAGAACATGATGTTGTGCTACCATTAAAGAAAGTGCTGCGAATAGCTGATGCGAAAGATCGACTAATTGTTGATGAGAATAAAAAAGCGGCTACAGAAGCTTATGAAGTTTGTGGTCAGAAGGTAGAAGAACATGAATTAGATATGAAGCTTATTGATGTTGAATATACCTTTGATCGAAATAAAGTAATCTTTTATTTTACAGCGGATGGTAGAGTAGATTTTAGAGAGCTTGTTAAGGATTTAGCTGCTATCTTTAGAACTCGAATTGAGTTGCGACAAATAGGGGTACGTGATGAAGCAAAGATGCTTGGTGGTATAGGTCCATGTGGAAGAATGCTTTGTTGTTCGACTTACTTAGGTGATTTTGAACCAGTATCTATTAAGATGGCAAAAGATCAAAATCTATCATTAAATCCTACGAAAATTTCAGGACTTTGTGGTAGATTAATGTGTTGTTTGAAATATGAGAATGATGAATATGAAACTGCAAAAGAACAGCTTCCTGATCTTGGAGACATGGTAACGACTCCGAATGGAACAGGCAAGGTAGTGGGGCTTAATATTCTAGAAAGAGTACTTCAAGTGGAACTGGTAGAGAATGGAAGAGTATTAGAATTCACATTGGAAGAAATTTTAAATGAGGGAGCCGTTTCTATTCAAGCCACAGATTACTAAGGTGGTGAGCACGTGGAGAAAAAAGAGATTTTTGATTCGGTTAGTAGTATGGAGAAACAAATTGGGCACTTATATAAGCAACTCGGGGAATTAAAGCATCACGTTGCTGAAATTCTAGAAGAGAACAATATGCTCACAATTGAAAATGAGCATTTAAGGCGCCGACTAGATCAACAAGTTCAAAAGAAAATACAAGATGATTATGTAAAGAAAAAAGTTAAACAAGAAACGAAAGAGCAAAAGGGCTTCGATATTGGTGAAGGTTACGATAATCTCGCTAGATTATACCAAGAAGGTTTTCACATTTGCAACTTGCATTTTGGAAGCCCTCGTAAAGAAGGCGATTGCTTATTCTGTTTATCTTTCTTAAATAAAAAATAATGAGCCTTCCCTTCACATGGAAGGTTTTTTTATGCTAATTTAAAAAGGCAGAACCACCTGTTTCGCTCCATATCTTCTTTCACTCAATGATTGTCTGTAGGAGGAAGTCCGTAAGTTCACTTGAAATTGGCGCTAGAGCAGGAAATAAGAGTATAACGACACATGATAAATGAGGTGCACGATAAAATATATGTTAAAAGCAGATGAAAGATTAGACTATCTCCTTGCAGAAGAGTTGCGAATTATTCAAAGCCCTTCTGTGTTTTCATTTTCTCTTGATGCAGTATTATTAGCACGATTTGTTTCAGTACCGATTGTAAAAGGACAACTTGTTGACCTTTGCTCTGGTAATGGAGTAATTCCACTCTTACTTAGCACGAGAACACGTGGAAAAATTATCGGAGTAGAGATTCAAGAACGATTATATGATATGGCCATTCGTAGTATTGAATACAACCAGTTAAGTGATCAATTGGAAATGATGCATAGGGATTTAAAAGGAGTTCCTAAGGAAATTGGTTATTCTAAATATGATGTAGTAACATGTAATCCACCATATTTTCCAACTCCATCAGCTGAAGAAATAAATAAAAATAAGCATTTTGCCATTGCTCGACATGAGATTCTTTGTAATTTGGAAGATGTTATTCAAACAAGTAGTCATCTTTTGAAGCAAGGTGGAAAAGCAGCTTTTGTTCACAGACCAGGAAGATTAACGGATATTCTTACATTAATGAGAAAGTATCGAATTGAACCGAAACGAATTCAATTTGTGCATCCGATGATTGGAAAAGAAGCAAATACTGTATTAATTGAAGGAATTAAAGATGGAAATCCTGATCTGAAGATACTTCCGCCTTTTACGGTTTATGATGAGAATAACGAGTATACACCAGAAGCAAAAAAGATGTTATATGGAGAATAAACATTTTATGTATGTACTGGAGTGTAGCGATGGCTCATATTATACGGGCTATACGAATCGTTTAGAAGAACGTGTGAAGATGCATAATAGTGGAAAAGGTGCAAAGTACACGCGTGGAAGAACACCCGTTACTTTAATATATACGGAATGTTTCGAGACAAAAGAAGCAGCAATGAAAGCGGAGTATCGTTTTAAACAATTGCCCAGAAAACAAAAAGAACTACAAATAAAAATTAGTACACCTGAACCTTCTTTATTCAAGGATTAAGAATGGCATGTATAATGAGGATAGTCAGAGAAAAAGGAGTCGAAGTTGGTATGTGGCAACAACATAGCTTTGCAAAAGAAGGTATAGAACCTGCACTATATTTAGTGCCAACTCCAATTGGAAATTTAGAAGATATGAGTTTTAGAGCAATTCGTGTTCTAAAAGAAGCAGATGTAATTGCTGCTGAGGATACGAGAAATACGAAGAAGCTCTGTAACTATTTCGAAATAGATACACCTATTATTAGTTATCATGAACATAATAAAATGAGTAGCGGTAAACATGTTGTGGAAAGATTACTAGCAGGGCAAACAGTAGCATTAGTAAGCGATGCAGGTATGCCAACGATTTCTGACCCAGGATATGAACTAGTACAGGAAGCTCTTGCTGAAAAAATTACAGTCATTCCTTTGCCGGGCGCAAATGCAGCTCTTACCGCTTTAATTGCCTCTGGTCTTTGTCCACAACCATTTTATTTTTATGGCTTTCTAGAAAGGGGAGCTAAAAATAAAAAGAAAGAATTAGAAAAATTAAAGTTTATCACTTCTACCTTTGTTTTATACGAATCTCCACATCGCTTAAAAGAGTCATTGCAAGCTATGTTGAAAATCTTAGGTAATCGTAAAATCGTGCTTTGTAGAGAATTGACAAAGAAATTCGAAGAGTTTATAAGAGGGGATATTGAAGGTGCACTTCAATGGGCGGAAGCAAATGAAATTCGTGGTGAATTTTGCTTAATCGTTGAAGGCGGTAGTGAAGAAGATGCTCCTACTACTGAACAATGGTGGGAAGGATTAACCATCGTTGAGCATGTGAATGCTTATATGGGTGATAAGGGATTACAAAATAAAGAAGCAATCAAGCAAGTAGCTAAAGATCGCAATGTAAATAAACGAGAAGTTTATCATGCTTATCATGTAGAATAATTAAAAAAACAGGCTATCTAAATAGATAACCTGTTTTTTATCGTAACTTATTTTGCTGGCTCAAGGTAATCATGAATTTCTTTAAGAAGTTGCTCTGCGCCTTCTTTACTTAAAATTAATTTACCTTCAGCAAGCGATAAATTATTGTCTGAAACTTCACCAGTGACTTGGCAAGTCATATTTGGTTTATATTTCTTTAAAATGATGCGCTCGTCATCAACATAGATTTCTAATGCATCTTTTTCAGCAATTCCTAAAGTACGGCGAAGTTCGATAGGGATAACAACTCGGCCAAGCTCATCGACTTTACGGACAATACCAGTAGATTTCATATGTAAACGCCTCTCTTATATATAATTTTGAATGAAAAAAATTTAAACAATTTTCGTCATTATTCGACAAAGTTCTTATAATGATTAATAATACCAGCCATTCCCATATACGTCAATCTTTTTGTTATAATCCTATAAAACCCAAACAAAAAGGGTTATATCAACGTTTTTTGCAACTTTTACATAATAATTTCTAAAGAAAATGAAAAATTTTTTTGGAATTTCACAACAGAAAAGTACAATATTCGACAGCATTCGACAAAATTCTTATGGTTTATATTGGAGAAAGAACGGAGATGAAATACATTTTCTTGTATTTCAGTAATTATTATACTATTTCGTATGGATAATAGC
>NZ_JBALMO010000143.1:2293-32086 GCF_036963345.1 Bacillus sp. JJ722 | reverse complement strand
AAATGTTAAATAAGAAAGACTAACTTTAAAGAAGAAGGTGCTTAAATTGGATTCTAATCTAGTTTATGTTTTATTAAATATTGCGGCATTATTAGCAATGGTATTCGTTTTATATCGTATGCAAACTAAATATGTCTCTTTCTCTAAGCGTGTATTCGCCGGTTTAGGAATGGGTATTGCTTTTGGGGCAGTACTACAATTTTTCTTCGGATCAGACCATGAAGTAGTTAAAGCTTCTACTGATTGGTTTGGGATTATCGGTAATGGTTATGTTCGTTTATTAAAGATGATCGTTATGCCACTTATTATGGTTTCAATTATCTCCGCTATTACAAACCTGAAGTCTTCTAAAGGTTTAGGAAAAATGGCAGGTTTAATTATCGGTATTCTTGTATTCACAACTTTAATCGCAGCAGCAGTAGGTATCTTCTCTGCAAACTTATTTGACTTAAACGCTGAATCAATTCAAGCTGGCGAAGCGGAAACAGCTCGAGCTGAAACACTTGAAGGAGATGTTGAAACGGCTACTACTTCGATTCCGCAAAAAGTATTAGAATTTATTCCTACAAATCCATTTGAAGATATGGCAGGTGGGCGTCCAACATCAACTCTTGGTGTAGTAATTTTCTCTGCTTTCGTTGGTATTGCAGCGTTAGGTATTAAGCGTAAAAAGCCTGAGCAATTTGAAACTTTCCAAAAAATTGTCGGTGTAGCATATGCAGTAACAATGCGTATCGTTACCTTAATCTTACGTTTAACTCCATTTGGTGTTTTAGCATTGATGGCAAGTACGGTTGCAACAACAAGTGTTGCAGGTATTGTTAATTTATCAACATTTGTAATCGCATCTTATGTAGCACTTATTATCATGATTATTGTTCACTTAATTTTAGTGACTGTAGTAGGTTTAAATCCAATTCAATTTATTAAAAAAGCAATGCCAGCTTTAACATTCGCGTTTACATCACGTAGTAGTGCGGGTACTATTCCATTAAGTGTTAAATCACAAACTAAAGGAATGGGTGTTTCTGAAAGTGTAGCTAACTTTGCAGCATCTTTCGGTTCATCGATTGGACAAAACGGTTGTGCAGGTATTTACCCAGCTATGCTAGCGGTTATGATTGCTCCAACTGTTGGTATTAACCCAATGGATCCTGGATTCATTATCCAAGTAGTCTTAATCGTAGCGATCTCTTCATTCGGTGTTGCCGGCGTAGGTGGTGGAGCTACATTCGCAGCTCTAATTGTACTATCGGCGTTAAACTTACCAGTAGGCTTAGCGGGTCTTCTTATCTCGATCGAGCCATTAATCGATATGGGACGTACAGCAGTAAACGTGTCTGGTTCTATGACTGCAGGTGTTGTATCTGCTAAAATCTTAGGAGAAATGGATACCAAAATCTACAACAGCAATCAGGGCTTAACTGACGATGAAGATTCAGGTGTAGCTTAATAAAAAATGTGGTTTGGGTAAACAAACCGTTCAGGCTATTGCTAGATCTCTCACTTCACTATGAAGTGAAGTTGTTTATATGGAGGGCAAGCACTAGTGAGAACTAGATGGGAGAACCAACTTCTTAATCTATAGATGCTTCAACTTATAAGAGCTTCATTGAGAAAGGACGAATAACATGAGAATTATTATTATTGGTGGCGAAGCAGCAGGAATGAGTGCTGCAGCAAAAGCAAAACGTATGGCGAGAGATGCAAGCGTTGTAGTATATGAAATGAGTGACATCGTATCATTTGGTGCATGTGGATTACCTTATTATGTTGGTGATTTCTACGATAACGAAGACCGTTTAATCGCTAGAACGCCTGAGAAATTCCGTGAATCAGGAATTGAATTAGAAATCCTTCATCAAGTAACGAATGTTAACACTGTTGACAAAAAGGTAACAGTGAAAAATTTAACTACTGGTGAAGAGTTCGAAGATAACTACGATCGTTTATTTATTGCAACAGGTGCTTCAGCTGTTCTTCCTCCATTTGAAGGAAAAGATCTTGAAAATATCTTTACTTTAAAAACAATGGAAGATGGAAGAGCATTAAAGCAAGCGGCAATGAGAGAAGAAAACAAAAGTGTTGTAATAATAGGCGCTGGTTACATTGGCCTTGAAGTTGTAGAAGCGATGAAGAAATTAGGTAAAGAAGTAACGTTAATTCAATTAACAGATCACATCTTGCCAGACAGCTTTGATAGTGATATCACTTCAGTTCTTGAAAAAGAAATCGAAGCTCATGATATAAGCCTTAAGCTTTCTGAAGGTGTTACAGCTCTTAAAGGAGACGGAAAAGTACAATCTGTTGTTACAGATAAAGGTGAATACTCTGCTGATATCGTTGTAATCGCAACAGGTGTACGTCCAAACACTTCTTTCTTAAGAGAAACAGGTATGGAAATGCTGGATAATGGTGCAATCGTAATTAACGAATTTGGTGAAACTTCAATTGAAAATGTTTATGCTGCTGGAGATTGTGCATCCGTCTATCACCTAATCCGTAAAGAGAATGTGTACATTCCATTAGCAACAACTGCTAACAAAATTGGTCGTATCATCGGTGAAAACTTAGCAGGAAGCCGTTCTACTTTCGAAGGTACTTTAGGTTCAGCTTGTCTTAAAGTTATGGACTTTGAAGCTGGTCGAACTGGCCTAGGTGAGAAAGAAGCTGAAAAGATGGGTATTCCGTATAAAACAGTGTTCATCTCGGACAAAAACCAAACAAACTACTATCCAGGACAAGAAGATATCCATGTTAAATTAGTGTACCATGCTGAGACAGAGAAAATTTTAGGTGCTCAAGTAATTGGTAAAAACGGAGCGGTACTACGTGTTGATGCTCTTGCTGTTGCAATATACAGCGGTTTAACTACTTCTCAACTGGGTATGATGGACTTCTGTTATGCTCCACCATTTGCAAGAACATGGGATGTAATGAACGTCGCAGGAAATGTTGCGAAATAATAGCTGAATGAAAGAGAGTTACCTTCAATGCAGGAGGTGGCTCTTTTTTTGTTTTTATGAACATAAATTTTTTGAAATACATTTACAGCGTCTAGTGGTTCTCCTTTTCTTTCAGTCCATCCCTCATTGTTATAGTAGTGAATAAATTGTGAATTTCACAAAAATTATGTTGAAAGCGGTTACTTTTTTATGTATAGTGAAGTTATTGAAACGTTTCAATAACTTCATAATTTTGATTTTTTCTTGTTGATTTGATCGATGAGTATTCTTAGGAAATCGCGATTATGAAGATGAAATAAAATGTGAATTCAACAAGAATTAAAGAAAGAAGGGAAAAGATGAGAGTAGCTACAGGAGAAAGGCATTTACAGCTAGAACAAAAAGTAGACATTATTCGCTTCGAAAAAGGTAATAGTAGATGTGAGTTTTTATCCACTGGTGATGTTTATCAGTTTGTTGGTGACAACATTTTGATTAATCAATATATTGGTAACTCGGTAGATGGTTCAGCGAATAATATTTACATGCGTGTGTACGATGGTGATACCATTCACGTTAAGCCTTTATTAGGAATTAAATCAACTAGTACATTTGCATATAACGAACATAGTGCTGTTTGGTCTGGTTCATATGAAAATATTAATTACAAAGTAACCTTCATGCTTCATGAGGAAGGAATTTGGACTTGGAATATTGATGTAACTGGTAGTGAACGTGAAGTGGACTTTATTTATGCTCAAGATTTAGGTGTAGCTGATAAAGGCGCAGTAACAACAAATGAGTTATACATGAGTCAATACCTTGATCATGTTATTTTGCAAGGCGAGAATGGCTATGTGATTAGTTCTCGTCAAAATCAAACACAAGGTGGACAATTCCCTTATTTACAACAAGGATCAACGGATACGAAGATTATTGGATTTTCGACAGATGGAATGCAGTTCTTCGGAAAAGAATATAAATTCACTAACGAGCCTGTTGCATTAAGTGGTGATTTACCGAATTCAAATTATCAATTTGAGCTTTCTCATGTTGCTCTACAAACAGAGAAAATCCAACTTGATGGCGAGAGAAAAGTAGGTTTTTATAATATATTTAAACCTCATCATGCTAAAGCGATTACTGAAATTGAGTTTGTGGATGAGGCGAAAGAAGCGATTGGAAAAACGCCTAAACCACTACAAACACCTCTCGTTTCTATACCGAAAGTAAAGGTAAAAGAACAGTTCGGTAAACCTTTTGTTTCGGAAGAATTTACGGAAGAAGAAACTTCAAAGTACTTTGCAAATAGAATTCTAGAGGAGAAGAAAGATAGTCAACTACTGTCGTTCTTCACTACGGATCATGCGCATGTTATTTTACAGGCTAAGGAAAGACGAGTGGAGCGTCCACATGGACATATTATTACTTCAGGGTTAAGTCTAGAAGAAATTCCTAAAGGATTAATTACTTCTACTTCATATATGAGCGGAATATTTAATGCGCAAGTGGTAATTGGAAATACGACATTAAATAAGTTATTGTCAACTCCACGAGGTCTATTAAATATCTTTAAGAATTCAGGTCAACGTGTATACATAAAGCAACAAGAAGAATTTCGTTTACTAACGATGCCTGCCGCGTATGAGCTTAATATGAATTACGCGAAATGGTATTACAAGGTCAATGAAGATGTTGTAATTGTTACTTCCTATTCAGCGTGCGATCAAGCAGACATCATCCTTGATGTAAGATCGGAAAATGGTAAAGAATATGAATTTATTGTAACGAATCAGCTTGTAATGGGTGGAACAGAGTTTGAACAACCTGTCTTGGTATCTCACAAGGGGCAGTCGATTACAGTGAAGCCAGAGGAAGGTACATTCTTAGCCAATACGTATCCTGCTATTCAATATAACATGTCTGTAATCGGAGCTTCTATGGAAGTGAAGGATGACTGTATATTCTTTGAAGATGAAATAACACGAAATGGTACGTTACTAACGATGGAGTTAGCAAAGACAAATCATTTCAGTATAGTGATACAAGGAAGACTAGAACAAGAAGTGAGTAATCTTGTTGTTGCTCCTTCATTTGAGGCAGAAAAGGCAAAATTCAATGCTCTATATCAAAAATTGACCCGTGGATTCCACTTATCTATTCCAGGACAGGAACGAGAAGACATTGAAAAACTAAACCAAATCTTCTGGTGGTATACACATAACGCAATGGTACACTATGCTGTTCCACATGGATTAGAACAACCTGGTGGTGCAGCCTGGGGAACACGTGATGTTTGCCAAGGGCCGATGGAATATTTCCTAATGGCTGGTCATTATCAAGCTGCGAAGAAAGTGTTAGAAGAAATTTTTAGTCATCAGTTTATTGAAAATCAAGAGTGGCCGCAATGGTTTATGTTTGATCATTATAATATGCAACAAGATGATTCTCATGGAGATGTTGTTTTCTGGCCATTGAAAGCTTTAGGTGATTATATTCGTGTAACAGGTGATGATTCGATTCTTGAATCACAAGTACCTTATCGTCATCATCATAACAGTATGCCAACGGAACTTTCAGAAACGATTTTGGCTCATGTGAAGCGAGCTATTGAAACAATTAGCGAGCGTTACTTATATGATACAGCATTAATCAATTATGCTGGGGGCGATTGGGACGATACATTACAACCTGCCAATTCAGCATTAAAAGAGAAATTAGTAAGCTCTTGGACGGTTGCATTAGCTTATCAAACTATTAAGCAATTAGGTGTTGTCCTTCATGCATCAGATGCTTCATTTGCTGAGCAGATGACTTCTATGTCACAAGACATTAAAGCAGCCTTTCATGAATATTTAATTAAAGATGATGTAATTGCTGGGTTTGCGTATTGTGAAAGCGCTGATGAAATCGAATATATGCTCCATCCAACTGATTCAAAAACAGGCATTAATTATCGACTGTTACCGATGACGCGCAGTATCATCAGCGAGCTGGTTTCTCCAGAGCAAGCGAAGAAGAATGTGGCTTTAATTGAGGAACATTTAACGTTTTCGGATGGCGTACGTCTAATGAATCGTCCTGCTACCTATCGCGGTGGCGTGAGCCAATTCTTCCAACGAGCGGAGCAAGCAGCTAATGTCGGCCGTGAAGTAGGATTACAGTACGTACATGCACATATTCGTTTTATTGAATCAATGACAAAGTTAGGATCATCTGAGAAGGCATGGAATGGCTTATTCACAATTAATCCGATTAACATCCATGAGCATGTACCTAATGCAGAAATTCGTCAAAGTAATGCGTACTTTAGCAGTTCAGATGGTTCATTCTCATCGAGATATGACTTCCAAGAACACTTTGATAAATTGCGTAATGGTGAAGTGAAAGTAAAAGGTGGATGGCGTATTTATTCTAGTGGACCAGGAATATATTTAAATCAATTAGTTACGAATATTTTAGGATTACGATTTAATGATCAAGAATTAATCATAGATCCGGTCTTACCAACTGATTTAAATGGCTTGGTATTCTCGTTTGAAATGGATAATCGTCCTGTTACAATCACTTATCATATGGAAGCTCATGCGAAGCATGTGGAAAGAATTGAAGTGAATGGACAAAATGTAGACTTTATTCTGCAGTCTAATCCTTACCGTCAAGGTGGAGCGGTTGTGAAGTTAGATATGTTGAGAGAACTTCTGCAAGCAGAAAACGAGATTTCTGTTTATTTAAAATAAGAAATTACCTTTTATGAAAAAAACCTTTAGGGAGCCGATTGTAGCTTATTTTTGAATAAAATTTGAAATCTTAGAAAGTATCTTGAAAACGCTATCAATTATTGATATAGTTTGTTTATTGAAACGTTTCGAAAGGTTTGAAAAGATATGACGACTTTAAAGGATGTTGCCAAAAAGGCAAATGTAAGTTTATCAACAGTATCGTATGCATTAAACGATAGTTCAAGAATTACAGAAGCAACAAAAGAAAAAGTAAGAAAAGCGGCTCAAGAACTAGGCTATGTTCCAAACGGTGTGGCTAAAAGTTTAAAAAGGCAAAAATCAGAAATTATTTCATTGTTCATATCAGGATATAAAGGACCGGTTTTCGGACAATTGATCCAAGGAATACAAGATGTTGTAAATGAAAAAGGATATGAACTGATTGTAAATGCCTCTTATAACGAGCATCGACTACTTAAGGAAAAGCATTTCGATGGAGCTTTAGTTCTAAACCATCGAATTGATGATGAATTAGTTCATGAAGTTGCATCAAGCCAAATGCCACTTGTTGCACTCGATCGATTTACGGTAGAAAACCCATATATTTCAAGTGTGTTGATTGATAACACGCAAGGTATTTCCTTAGCAATGGAGTACCTTATGCAAAAAAAATTTACGAAAATCGGATTTGCAGGAAGAAATACAACTGGTCTCGATGGTTTAGAACGATTCGATGCTTATAAAGGAATGCTTCGTAAGTATGATTTACCTCTTGTAGACAATTTTGTTTATGATGGTCACTATGAAAAAGAAGCTGCTTATAACGAACTTGATACTGTTATAAAGAACGGAGTAGAAGTTCCAGAAGCAATTGTTTGTGCAAATGACGAGATGGCTTTAGGAATTATTGATGCATTAATTGAAAACGGATATCGTGTTCCAAATGATGTCTCTATTATTGGATTTGATGATATTCAACTTGCCAAGTGGGGCGATACAGGATTATCAACAATTAGAGTTCCGTTATATGAATGGGGCAGAAGCGCTGCTCAAGCGTTATTTTTGAAACTTGAAGGAAATGAAGCAGTTACCCATAAGAGAATGCCAGTAGAATTAATAAAGAGAAACTCAGGTTAATAATTTTTTTTAGGAAAAATTTGAAACGTTTCGATAGATTTTTCTTTGAGTTAAATGTATCGAAAGTTTGTACGGCTAAGAATTTACGTAAAGGAGTTTATTTATGAAAAAAATCGTCTCTGTATTATCCGCAGCAGCACTTTCCCTAAGTTTAATTGCCTGCTCCAATGGTGAAGCGACTGATAAAGACGCAGGAAAAGAAGATAAAATTAAGTTGACTTACGCTAACTGGAATTTGAATTCGGAAGAAGAAATCAATATTGAAAAACTTATGATTAAAGAATTCGAGAAACAGAATAAAAATATTGATATTGTCATTGATGAATCTCAAGATCCGAAAGATTGGAACGGTTCTTTAGCAGCATCTGCTAGTGCTGGGAAACTTCCAGATGTATTCATGATGCATAATATTCCTTCTTCATACGGGAATGATTGGTTATTAGATATCACAGAATTTACGAAGAATGATAAAGAATGGTCGACAATTGCACCTTCTGTTCGAGAAGCGGTTGCGATTAATGATAAAACATATGCCGTTCCATTCGCGCAACATATGGCCGGATATTTCATTAATAAAGATTTATTTAATCAAGAAAACTTAGATGTACCAAAATACGGCTGGAGTATTGATGAGTTTACTTCTTCCGTAAAATCACTTACGAACCTTCAGAAAAACATGATTGGCTTAGGCAATAACGATACAATTGTAGACTGGTATCCAAATGCAGCTAGCGATCAATTAGGTTATTACACTTACGATGGTGAGAAATATAACTTAAATAGTAAAGAATTCATTGAAGGTGTTAACTTAGCTCGGGATTTATCGAAAAATGGAATGGTTTACGAAACGTTACCTGCTGAAACTAAAGCACAATTCGATGGTGAATACCAATCAGATGTATTCAAAGCTGGCCAAATGGGCGTATTTTGGGATGCGACATGGGCGATCACTGACTTTACAGATTTAGCTTCAATCGATTGGGATTTTGTTGGTGTACCAGGTGGAAAGAACATCATTATTAACGACTACCTTGGTATTTCTGCAACTACGAAAGAAAAAGAAGCAGCATATGAGTTTGCTAAATGGATGTCGTTCTCTAAAGAAGGATTTATGAAACGTATGGATCTAGCAGAAGAAAATGAAAAAGCATTAAGTACACTACCAATTTCAACTGATCAAGAAATACTAGATAAATATTTTGCTAATGTAGATGTTCCAGGGTTATTAGAAGCATATGAAAATATTGATAAGGCTGTAGTAGAACCAGTTAAATCAGTGCCTGGCTATATTGAATCACGTTGGGACGCAACAACAGGTTTAAAAGTTGGCGATAAAGAAAATGCAACAATTGGCGACATTATTTTCAATTCTGTTCAAGGTGATGTGAAAATTGAAGATTATACAAACCAATTAAATGAATTAGCTAATAAGAAGCATGAAGAAGCTAAGAAATCAATGCAATAGTCAACTAACTTGAGGAGGTAATGTAATCATGAAATATTGGAAAATAACATTGTCGATGATACTGATGAGCTGCATGTTAGTCAGTAGTATGATCTTTCCGAATCTAACCCATGCGACATCAAATACTACGACTCAAGCAGATCTCAAGGAATCAGGTGGACAAGTTGTTGAACGTGATTACAATTCTGTCCTCAAAGAATGGAAGCAAAAAGGAGTAAGCAGTGGTGATTTTACTACCACTGTTTCTCCTAAACAATTTAAAAATGTAGATGCAAAACAGCTGCAAAGTGGTAAAAGTGCAAAAGGTTATAGTGACAGTGTTTTCTATTGGCATAATGAAAACGAAATAAAGGTAGAAGTGGATGTACCTAAAGAAGGCCTATATGAATTAAAGGTAGATTACTATCCTTTAGGAGATGGCAGTATTCCAATAGAAGGCTCCGTCAAAACGAATGGAACTTTTCCGTTTTTTGAGGCTCGAAGAATAATATTTGATACATATTGGACAACAAATAAAACAACATTTGAACAAGATAAAAGTGGGAATGATCTGCCATCCGATCCGATACTTCATAAAGAATGGAGAACAGTGACGATGCGTGATGCAGCGTATCTTGAGGAAAAACCATTACAATTCCATTTACAAAAAGGCAAGAATGAAATAGTTTTAAAAAATGAACGTGGTGAAGCCTTAATAGGTAATGTAATGATCCAGACGGAAGAAGAAACGGATAGTTACAAAGAATACAAGGCTAAGCATAAAGGGAAATCAACTAAGAACGAACTTATTATCGTAGAAGGAGAAAAAGTAAAATATCGCAATAACTCCTACAATGTACCATTAAATTTTCAAGATCCAAATCTAGTTCCTTACGATTCGGAGAAAAAGCGAATCAATGCATTTGGCGGCGAAGGCTGGTACAAAAGTGGTCAAAATGCGATTTGGGAATTTGAAGTGGAAGAAAGCGGTTACTACAACATAAGTTTGAAAATTTTGCAGGATCTAAAAGATGAAAGCCCTGTTTTCAGAACAATAAAAATCGATGACAAGCTTTTGTTCGATGATTTAAAAGCTTATCCGTTTTCGCATGCAAAAGAATGGACAAATACTACGTTGGAAAACAAAAAAGGTGAAGAATTTTCCTTTTATTTAGATAAAGGCGTACATACTTTGTCTTTAGAAGTAGATGCTACTCTAATGCAAGATACAGTGAAAACACTAGAGTCACTAACGAGAGAAATGAACGATTTAAGCTTGGAGCTGAAGAAGCTTACAGGAAATAATAAAGACGCTAATAGAGACTGGGATGTTGTCGAATATATTCCAGATATTCAAGACCGAATTGCTTCGTGGATTAAAACATTAGAAGAGCAAATTAAAGTCTTGCAAAAGTATAGTTCTTCGAAAAAGAACTCTAGTTATATCGTTATGCTTAAAGAATGTATAGATTCGTTAGAGAGATTAGCGAAGGAACCAAATAAAATTCCAAATCGATTAACGGAATTAACAGAAGGAACAGGTTCTATATCACAACGTTTACTTGATTTATCAATGGAAGTGCAGTTCCAACCTTTAACTATTGATCGCATCTATATACATAGTGAAGATCAATCACTTCCGAAACCTACGGTTGGATTCGGTAAGAAGGTAACAGAAAACGTAAAACAGTTTATGCTTTCTTTCGGTAATGATGATCAAGAGGCGGAGGAAGAAATAGAAGTATGGGTAAACCGTCCACGTAAATATGTTGAATTGATGCAAGATATGGCTGATAAAACATTTACGCCAAAAACAGGTATTAAAGTGAATTTTTCAATTATGCCAGATGAAAATAAGTTGATTTTATCAAATGCGGCAGGTACACAGCCTGATGTAGCCTTAGGTGTTAGTACAAATATTCCATATGAACTAGCCATTCGTGGTGCGGCTCTTGATTTACGTGAGTTTGATGACTTCGGCAAAGTGATTAGCACGATTTCACCAGGCGCAATGCTTCCTTATATTATCGAAGATTCGGTATATGGTATTCCTGAAACGCAAGACTTCTACGTCATGTATTATCGAGAAGATATTCTGAACAAATTAGGTATTCCTATTCCAAATACATGGGAAGAAGTGTTAGAGATTCTACCCGAATTACAAATGTACGGGATGAACTTCCACACACCTCTTGATGCTGCAGGTAGCTTCAAGCCATTCATGGCAACAGCACCATTTATTTGGCAACATGGTGGTGACTTGTACCAAGAGAATGGTATGGGAACAGCTATTAATTCTGAAGAAGCTTTAAATGGAATTAAGTTTATGTCCGATTTATTTACAGTTTATAGCTTACCGTTACAAACACCAAACTTCTATAATCACTTCCGTTACGGAAAATTGCCGATTGGTGTTGCACCGTTTTCTACATATGTCCAACTATCTTCAGCTGCGCCTGAAATTGCAAATTCGTGGAAGATTGCACCACAGCCAGGTGTGAAAAACAAAGATGGTGTAGTAGAAAGATGGGCGGCAGGATCAGCACAAACAAGCATGATTTTTAAAGATACGGAAAAGAAAGAAGCATCTTGGGAGTTGCTGAAATGGTGGCAAAGTACAGAAACACAAGTAAGTTTTGCCAATCAATTACAAATATTATTTGGACCAGAATATTTATGGCATACCGCAAATTTAGAAGCATTTGAACAAATGTCATGGCCTGAAGAACATAAAAAAGTTATCTTAGAGCAATGGGAATGGTTAAGAGAAGTTCCGAAAACGCCTGCTGCGTACATGCTTGAACGTGAAATTAGTAACATTTGGAATAAGGTTGTGTTCGATGGAGAAAATCCACGGGTAGCAATCGATAGCTCTATAAATACAATTAATCGTGAAATGAATAGAAAGATGGAAGAGTTCGGATATATGAAGGATGGAAAGATTGTGAAAGAATATCCGATTCCAACAATTGAACTAGTAGAAAGTTGGGTTGAGGAATGAATAAAACTGAAGCTCAAGTACAAAAGATAGAATCAGAGGTTGAGAAGGTTGAGTTAAAAGTAGCAGAACATAAGAAATCGCAGAAAAAAGGTTTATTAAGTCGATTCAGTCAGAAAGTGGATGACCATTCTACATTTGTTTTCTTAACTCCTTACTACTTGTTGTTTTTCTTATTTATTGTAATCCCAGTAGGTGCGGCAGTATTCCTGTCGTTCACCTACTTTAATACGATTGAAACACCAGAATTTATTGGAATAAGTAATTATGTTTCGTTATTAACACAAGATGAAGTGTTCATGCAATATGTTCTACCGAATACGTTGAAGTTCTCTTTATTAGTAGGGCCTGGTGGTTATATTCTTTCCTTTCTATTAGCGTGGATGCTAGCGCAAATTCCATCAAAGCCTAGAACGGTATTGGCTTTAATCATTTATTCTCCATCTATGATTGCTGGTGTAGCGATGTCAGTTATTTGGACCATCATTTTCAGTGGTGATGGATCGGGTTACTTCAATAGTATTTTAATGAAGTTTGGCTTGATTGATCAGCCTGTTCAATGGCTTCAATCACCGGAATATTTAATGACTATTATGATGATTGTAACACTTTGGAGCAGTATGGGTGTTGGATTCTTAGCGATGCTATCAGGTGTACTAAACATCAATAAAGAAATATATGAAGCAGGTTATATCGATGGTATTAAAAATCGTTTTCAAGAAATCGTGTATATTACGATACCGTCAATGAGACCACAGATGCTGTTTGGAGCTGTAATGGCGATTGTAAATACCTTTCAAGCTGGTGCAATTGGTGTACAACTATCGGGACAAAACCCTACTCCACAATATTCAGGGCAATTAATGGTTAACCATATTGAGGACTTTGGATTTATACGTTATGAGATGGGTTATGCAGCAGCCATATCAGTAATACTCCTTTTAATTGTATATTTCTTCTCAAAAGTTGTTCGTAAGTTGTTTGCGGATCAAGACTAAAAAATTAAAAGACGAGGTGAGTTGAATATGGCATCTTTTCAAGGAACACAAATCAATCCGAAACGGTTTCATAAGAGTCAGCTTAAGTTTTATGCGTTTTTAATTCCTTTAGCGGTTTTTATGGTGCTTCCCATCATTTACATCATTTTTCATGCATTTAAACCGATTGATGAGTTATTTGCTTATCCACCAAGGTTCTTTGTAAGCAATCCAACATTAAGTAACTTTACGGATTTATTTTCACAATCGACAACAACGGGCGTGCCAATGAGTCGATACTTGTTTAATAGTCTTCTAGTAAGTCTAATAGCGGTGGTATTAACGATTGTTTTTAGTACAATGGCTGGATATGCGCTATCAAAGAAGCAATTCAAATTGAAAAAAGGACTGTTTGAATTAAATACGCTGGCGTTAATGTTCATTCCAGCAGCAGTAATGATTCCTCGTTTCTTAGTTATTGAACAGTTGGGTCTAATTAATTCGTTTTGGGCGCACATCTTACCACTCTTAGCGATGCCAGTTGGTGTGTTTCTAGTAAAGCAGTTCATTGATCAAATACCGAATGACTTAATTGAAGCGGCGAAGTTAGACGGAGCAACAGAGTTTCAAATTTATTGGAAGATTATCTTGCCAATGGTAAAGCCTGCAATTGCGACATTAGCGATTTTATCATTCCAAACCATTTGGAACGCTACAGAGTCATCTATGTTGTATGTGAATGATGAATCTCTGAAAACATTATCATTTTATATGAGCACATTAGCTACTCAAACAGGTAATACAGTTGCCGGTCAAGGTATGGCGGCAGCATCATCATTAATTATGTTTGTACCAAACTTAGTGATTTTCATTTTCATGCAGAAGAAGGTTATGAATACAATGGCTCATTCAGGTATTAAATAGAAAGGAGATGGAAAGTGTGAAAAAAATAATTAGTTTTATTGCATTGGCTTTCATGCTAATGACTGGTACATATCAAGCTAGTGCAAGTGCACCGTATGTAACGGAAACACTATCTCCGCAAAATGAGCTTATTGTTACGCAAACAGCATACAATCCTGTTGGTTTGTTTGCGAATGAATATCAATTTGAAAAAATAGAAGACATATTTTTAGATGAGCATGGTTCTATGTATGTTGTGGATTCGGCCCTACAAAAAGTAATCAAGTTTAATTCACGTGGTGAAGTACTAGCTGAGATTGGTACTGGGCTTTTTAAAAAACCTCTTGGTGTGTTTGTATCGGAGACGAATGATATTTATGTAGCCGACCAAGATTTAAAAGAAGTAGTCAAGTTTGATCAAAATGGAAAGGTGGTTAGTCGTTACGGAACGCCTGATTCCCCTTTGTTTGGTAAGAAGATGGGATTTAAACCTCAAAAAGTCAGTGTAGATAAGCGAGGTAACTTATATGTTATTAGTGAAGGCTCAGCAAATGGAATTGTTCAATTAAATGCTGAGGGAGAATTCCTAGGGTTTTATGGATCCAACTCAACAGAACAATCGTTTATAGGTAATATGCAAAAGATGCTATTTCCAAACTCCATTAAAGACAAGAGCATTGAAAAGTTGCCACCAGCTCCTACCAATATCGTAATTGATGACACTGGATTAGTGTACAGTATCACAAAAGGAACGACGAATGAAAGTATTAAGAAGTTAAATGTAGCCGGTACTAATATGCTTGGAACAGAAATGATAGGCAAGCAGAATTTAGAAGATATCACCGTTGATGCATTTGGTAATATTTCCATAGTTGGTAACGATGGTATTGTCAGCGTTTACGATAGTTACGGTAGGTTACTATTCCAATTTGGTGGGAAAGATGATGGTACGAATCGCCTTGGTTTATTCCAACAACCATCAACAATTGCAGTCGACGAGCAAAATCGCTTATACGTTGGTGATCGCGAGAATGGTACGATTACAATCTTTGAAATTACAAATTTCGGAGAGAAAGTACTTGGTGGTGTAGCAGGATTAAAAGAAGGTTTATATATTGAAAGTCAAAAGTATTGGGAAGAGGTATTACAATTAAATGACTCATTTGCTTTAGCTCACACAGCAATGGGAAAAGCTTACTTCCAGCAAAATCAATATAGTGGAGCTTTGAAAGAATATCAGCTAGCGAGTGATCGAGAAGGCTATTCGAATGCGTTTTGGCAAATTCGTCACGAATGGATGTTAAATCACCTAGATGTTGTACTGTACGTTTTCCTAGGATTTGTAGCGGTAGTGTTACTGATTCGTTTCTTAGATCGTAAAAAGCAGATATTAAAGCCCGTACGTTATGTCTTTAGAAAAATTAAAAACATTCGCTTAGTAAGTGAACTGCTATTTATGTTCTATTTCTTAAAAAATCCAATCGATGCATTTTATGAATTGAAGAGAAACAATCGTGTTTCCATCTTGTCAGCAACGATTCTTTATTTCGTATTCTATTTGGAAATTCTCTTCTCAATGCTAGGATCGGGATATATTTTCACTAGTAACGTTGAAGACTTTAATCTTGGACTTACAACAGTATATATTATTGGATCGCTTACATTATTTATCGTAATGAACTATTTAGTGAGTACGATCAATAATGGTGAAGGTAAATTTACGCAAGTATATAAAGGTGTGATTTACTCGCTAACTCCATTTATAATACTAAGTTTTCCAATTACAATAATATCTAATTTCCTTACGTATAACGAAGCATTTGTATATGAATTTACATTGCAGATTGCTGCTGCATGGTGTGGAGTAATTCTGTTTATCATGATTAAAGAGCTTCATAATTACACGATTTCTGAGACAGTTCGCAATATTTTGGTGACAATATTCGCCATGATTTTAACCGTTCTTGTCGTTCTATTACTATTCGTACTAACAAAACAAGTATTTGATTTTGTGTATTCCATCGTTCAGGAAGTGATCATACGTGTATAGAAAAATATTACTAATAATAGTTGCTTGTTCACTAGTTGCTCCTTCATTTACTTTAGCTGCTGCAAATGATTTAAAGTATTCTTCCAACGCTTATACACAAGCTGTAAAAAAGGAAGCGAAAGTAGTAAATCTACATAATTTAGATGGGTTTGAGAAGTATGCTGAGAATACTAATCTAGAATTGTATGTAGAAGAAGAAGCTGCAGCAATTAAGTTAAGAGATAAAAGATCTGGCTATATTTGGAGCTCAACAGCTCCTAATATGAAAGGTGAAAAGTTAAACAATACGTGGGAAAACTTCATCAATTCAGCTCTTACGATTGAATACATCGATAGCAAAGAAAAAATAAAAAAAGAGAACATTCTTGATAATAGCTCAAGAGTAAAAATACAAAAAAGAAAAAATGGCTTTGAAGCAGATGTACGATTTATGAAGGCCAAAATACAAATGACATTAATCGTCACGCTAACGGAAGATGGTATCTCAATAGAGATCCCTAAAAAGTCAATCAAAGAATTGGGAAAAAATCGCTTAGCAACTGTTCAAGTGTATCCTTTCCTAGGTTCAACGAAGCAAGATGTGATTCCAGGTTATATGTTTATTCCGGATGGAACAGGTGCATTGATTCGGTTTCAGAACCAAGAGCTTGGCACATCTACACCATACATCGCAAGTGTATACAATAAAGACCGTGGCTTTGAAAACAAAACGGTTGAAGATGAAAAGGTGTTGGAGCCTGAACAAATTCACTTTCCTGTCTACGGGATTGTACATGGTGAAAAGCAGCATGCATTGATGACAACAATTAAGGAAGGCCAACATTATGCTGAGCTGGAAGCCTATCCATCGGGTGTATCAACAGAATTTAACTGGATCACGCCAACTTTTTCATACAGATCACAATATTTTCAACCAACAAGTAAAGACATGAAAGGTATCAATGCATATCAAAAGGAAATGAATGACTTTGATATTAACATGCAGGTGAAATTGTTAACAAACAAGGAAGCGGATTATGTTGGGATGGCGCAAAGCTATCAGCAAGATCTTATCGATCAGGGCTTGCTAAAGAAGAAAACAAATCAAGAAGTAAACATGCGTTTAGAATTTCTTGGAGCAGAACGAAAAGAAGGACTTCTATTTGATTCCGTTTTAAAGATGACTTCTATAGAAGATATGCAAAACATCATTAAAGATTTGCAAAAAGACGAGATTGCTAACCTTGAAGTTACATATCGTGGTTGGAGTAAAGGTGGGTTTAGTGATTCCTTCCCTAATAAAATGAAGGTTGAAAGAGAAATTGGTAGTAAAAAAGATTTACAGTCACTATCGGCTTCACTAAAAAAAGATGATATTCCTTTCTCATTGTACATGGATTATACACGTGGTGATGAAGGAGGAAAAGGTTATTCTGGTAAGAATGATGTTGCCAAGAAAATCAGCGTAGGACCAATTGAGAATAAGAATAATGACTACATTTCCTATGTTTTATCACCTAAGAAATCTCTTGATTTATTTACAACTAGTGAAGAGTTTATCAAAGATGTAGGTGTATCTGGTATATCAATGGATTCGATAGGATCGAAGTTATTTTCTGATTTCAATAAAGAAAATCCTTCGACTCGTTTAGAGACACAAAAAACGTATGAGAAAATTGGCAAAAAGGTAGTGAAAGACTTAAATCATGTAGCTTTATATAAACCAAATGACTATATGCTTCCTTATAGCGATGTCATTTATGATGTTCCTATGAATTCGTCAAGATACCAATTTTTCACTGATACAGTTCCGTTTGTTCCAATCGTTTTAAAAGGTTCTATCGATTATTTCGCACCATTCTCGAACTTCTTTGCTGATACGGATGATGTCTTGAAAATGATTGAATATGGAGCTTTTCCATCATTCTATTTGACAAAAGAACCAACATTTGAGTTGCAACATACAGGTTTAAGAGATTTATATACGACGAAATATTCTACATGGAAGGAAGAAATGGTGAAGCAATATGAGTTAGTGCAGCAGCATTTAGCACCAGTCCAAGGGGAAGAAATAATCGGACGTACCGTTTTACAAACAGGTGTTGTAAAAGTGGATTATTCAAATGGAATAAGTATGGTTATTAACTACACAGAGGAAGATTACAAGAATCAAACATACTCTGTAGGTGCCAATGAGGTAATTAGTGTGAAAGGAGAGTAGAGGATATGAAAAAACAGACATTATTTTCGAAGATGAAAAAGAATTACGTAGGTTACGTTTTCATCTCCCCGTGGCTTATTGGTTTTCTCGTGTTCACACTGTATCCTTTATTGCATTCTATATTCTTAAGTTTTCAAAAGGTTAAATTCTCTCCAACCGGAATTCAGACAGAAAGTATTGGTATGGAGAACTATAGCAAGATTATTACAGGTGATATAGATTTCACCCAGCATTTACTTGAATTTGTTAAACAACTAGTTATTTCCGTGCCAGTTGTCATCGTATTTGCTTTAATCATTGCTTTGTTGTTGAATCAAAAGATTAGATTTAAAGGATTCTTTAGAACGATCTTCTTCTTACCGGTTATCATTTCAAGTGGACCAGTTATGAAGGAGCTTTCGGACCAAGGATTTACCGCTATACCTAACATTGAGAATTATGCTTTTTATCAAATTCTACTAGATAATAGCGATAATTTCTTTGTTGGAATCATTACATACTTAATAACTAATGTCATTAGTATCTTATGGTTCTCAGGTGTTCAAATATTAATATTTATTGCGGCGCTGCAAAAACTAGACAAGCAAGTATACGAAGCGTCAATGATTGATGGAGCTTCGACTTGGGAACAATTTTGGCTCATTACCCTTCCAAGCTTAAAGCCTATGATTCTTGTGAATACAATCTATACAATCGTAACCATTTCGGTGTTTTCATCGAATCCGGTTATTGAGCATATTTCGAAGCAAATGTTTAAAATCAATACTGGCTTTGGTTACTCATCAGCATTGTCATGGCTGTACTTTATCGTGATCGCTGTCATTATTCTTCTTGCAGTAGGTATTCTATCGTATAAAGGCAAACGAAAATATGGTTGAGGAAGGGGGAAATGAAGAATGAGAAATTCAGCTAAGTTTTTTGCTTATAAATCGAAAACAAAGAAGGTTCTCTTCGGATTAAACGGCTCGGATGGTATAGTGCTCAGACTCGGTATATATGCGTTATTAATCGGAATTGGCTTTGTTTACTTAAATCCGATCATTAGTATGATTTCATATAGCTTTAAAAGTCTGGATGATCTGTTAAATCCGTTAGTCAATTATATTCCAACTGCTTTACATACGGAAAACTATGAAAAGGCAAGTGAAGTGCTAAACTTCTTTCCAACATTGCTACAAACATTAGCTGTAACAGTGATTCCTTCTATTATTCAAACGTGTTCAGCAGCTATGGTTGGGTATGGATTTGCAAGGTTTAACTTTCCGTTTAAGAAAGTATTGTTTGTATTCGTGTTAATAACCTTTATCATTCCGCCGCAAGTGCTTGCTATTCCAAGATATGTGTTCTTCTATGATTTAAACATACTTGGAAGCATACATAGTTATTCGTTACTTGCGTTGTTTGTACAAGGATTTAATAGTGCCATCTTTGTCTTGATCTTCTATCAATTCTTTAAGAGTATTCCTAAAGCATTGGAAGAAGCGGCTCAACTTGATGGAGCAGGGCATTTCAAAATCTTCTTTAAAATAGCAGTACCAATGGCTGTACCAGCTTTTATCATTTCATTCTTATTCTCTTTTGTATGGTATTGGAATGAAACATTTACAGCGGCACTTTATTTCGGAGATGCATTAACCACACTTCCGCTCCAATTAGAACGATTTGCGGCAACGTTTGAGAAGATGTTCGCATCGAACGCTTCGGGTAGTGGTTCAAGTATCAATGAAGCAATTAAAATGGCGGGTACAATGCTTTCCATTTTGCCACTTCTAATTGTGTACTTTATTACGCAAAGATGGTTCGTTGAAGGTGTCGATCGCTCTGGTATTACAGGCGAATAATCAATTCATAAAGTAGTATTTGGGAAGTTCTATTTTTTAAAAAATTTATAGAATAGTAGGTTGCAAATATGAGAAATGAGACCACTTTAGCTTTAGAAGCTCGTGGAAGTTTTGATTTTTTCTGGAATGAAGCGAATACGGATGAAGCTTCTCCTGGCTTTGGATTAATACGTGATAATACAGCAAGTAAGTATAAGGAGATGGCAAGTATTGCATCTGTCGGGTTTGGCTTAAGTGCCATCCCGATAGGTGTAGAAAGAGGATGGATTACGCATGAAGAAGGTTATCGACGTGCGGAAGGTACACTACATACTATGCTCCATCACGCTGAGCAAGTAGAGGGTTTCTTCTATCATTTTCTTTATATGGATACAGCTAAACGGTTTAACCAATGTGAAGCATCTGTTATTGATACGGCCATCCTAATCAATGGAGCGGTTGTTGTTGCAGAGTACTTCGGAGGCGCTGTTTATGACTTATTCGAGCAAATCTACCACCGTGTTAATTGGGAATTTTATCGTGATAAAGACAAAAATGTGTTTTATATGAGTTACCTGCCTGAACGCGGTCATGAAGGGCAATGGGGGATGTATGGTGAGCAACTGATGCAATACTTGTTAGGTGTTGGTTCGCCAACTCATCCGATTCCAGTAAGTTGTTATGAAACAATGGAAAAATTAGAAGGTACGTATGGTAAATATACCTATATTTATACATGGTTTGGATCATTATTTACGCATCAGTTTTCCCATGCTTGGTTTGATTTCAGAAATAGGATAGATCGAGAGGGAACAGATTGGTTCAAAAATTCACAGCAAGCGACACTAGCTTGTCGCCAATATTGTATCGATAATCCAGAAGGCTTTAAAGCCTTTCATAGTCACTCTTGGGGCTTAACAGCATGTCAAGGTCCAAGCGGTTATAGTGGTCGATACGGTTCACCTCCAACAGGTGGTAGAGATGGTGTACCTATGCATGTGAATGATGGAACTGTTGTACCAGCCGCACCAGGTGGTTCGATCCCATTCGCACCTGAGGAATGTATTGACGCATTGAATTACTTCTATGAAGAAGTGCCCGAATTATGGGGGGAATATGGCTTCTATGATTCTTACAATTTAGAAGGTGAACAGCCTTGGGTTGCAGATCGCTACATTGGTATTGATAAAGGGATTACCCTTCTCATGATTGAGAACTATGAAAGTGGTCTTATCTGGGATTTATATATGAAAAATAAGTATATACAACAATCAGCAGCACAATTAGGGTGGACTGTTGTTGAATAAATCAAATCTATAGAGAGTAGGTAGTGACATGATTGAATTCAAGCATAAACAAATCTTTATTGATGGTAAACCGCAATTATTAATGTGTGGGGAAATTCATTATTACCGTTTGGATGTAAGTGAATGGGAAGATCGTGTAATTAAGCTGAAAGAATCAGGTTGTAATGCAGTTGCATCGTATATTCCTTGGATTTGTCACGAAGAGAAAGAGGGAGAGGTAGACTTAACAGGTCATACTCGCCCTGAGTTAAATCTAAAAGGCTTTATAGAATTATGTCAAAAGTATGATTTATTCTTCATTCCTCGTCCGGGTCCATTTATTATGGCAGAGATGAAAAATGATGGTATTCCATTTTGGGTGCATGAAAAACATCCTGAAATTATTCCGACTACATGGGATGGAAACAAGGTCACAACAGTATCAGTTGATAATCTAAATCCAAATTTCTTGGAAGAATCAAAGCATTGGTATCGTGAAGTATTTGCTATTCTCATTCCATTTCTCCATTGTAATGGAGGAAACATTATCGGTATTCAGTTAGATAATGAAGTGGGAATGCTTTCATGGGTAAGTAATTGTCCAGAGTTTACTGATGTTGTTCTAGAAGATTTTAACACATGGTTGCATAGTCAATATGGAGAAGAACTAGTCGAAAGATATCCAAATGTTGATTTTACAGAATTAAATAAGTTCCGTAAATCAGTAGAGTCACCGTCAGAAGATTTTGCGTTACAGCTTCGCCAAGATCTAGGTGTTTACATGCGTTACCGTTATACGAAGTATTTCACTATTTTACGAGAGTATGCAGAAGAACTAGGTGTGAAAGATATATTATGGATTATCAATATTCACGGAACATCTGCAGGCCGTGCGTGCACATTACCAATAGGAATTAGCCAACTTTATGAAACATATGCAGATGGAAAATGTATATCAGGATCTGATATTTATCTTGGCGACTTAACCATGACTAACTTTGTTGATTTATATGTCAACAATGCTTTTATGGATGCCTGTCACAATGAACATCAACCGCTTACATGCTTAGAGTTCGAATGTGGTGATGGAAACTATGGAGAAAGAGACACGGCTCGTTATGATGTGTCGGCTGCTGACTTCAAAACAAGAATGTTAATGGCTCAAGGCTTTAAACTACTAAACTACTATTTATTCTGTGGAGGACGTAATTATCGCTTAGCAGATGATCATAATGATGGTAATAACCGTATTGCTACAACAGGTGAGCGTCATGGTTTTGCTGCACCAATTAGTCCTGAAGGTGAAAAGAATTACACATATCCACGTATGGAGCAAAGTATCCAGACGATGATGGCTGTTGGAAACAAGTTAGCGACGATGACGGAGGAAACGGATGATTTAGCATTAGCGTTCATTCCGGATTACTTCATGACGGAGCATCACTATCCGAAGAGTGAAAAAATGAAACGCATCGTAGAAAATTTAACAAACAGACGTGCATATGATGCGTGGGATACGATGGTTAAGGCGGTCTTGTTAAATGGATATCGCTTTACGTCCATTGATATTCAAAACAAACCAATAGCTGGTGTGAAAACATTGCTTGTAACATCGGCATTATATATGCATCCACATATCCAACAAAAGCTTGTAGATTTTATGAATGCAGGCGGTAATGTTTTACTTTACGGTGAAGTTCCTGTTTACGATATGGAAGGTAATAAATGTTCGATTTTAATGGATGCTCTAGGGGTGACTTCTGCTAGTGAAGATCAAATAAGATGGGATTATTACTTATCTATATATGGAGATGGCTGGGCAGCTAATCGAGCTGAAGTACGTGCAATCCATGCTCAAGCTCTTGAAGTCGAGGGAGTAGAACCTCTATTCCGCATTTATGGCAATGACAAAGTTTGTGGATTTGAAAAGAACATGCAACAAGGAAAATGTATTGTGATAGCGACATCTTATATTTGTCATGTCCCATTCTTCAAAAGCGTTGTGGAACGTCTTGGGGTATCACCTCAACTATATCATGATTACACACAATTCCATGGCTTGTTTACAACGATGACAAAAAATGAAGAGGGCGAGCGTTTTGTTCACATCTTAAATTTCGATGGTTATAACAAACCATTTACGCTTCAATATGGTGATCAAAAGTTATTTGATGGTCGTTCAATCGAAATCGGCAGCAAACGTGGTTTGATGCTCCCATTGAATGTTCGCATTCAAGAGCAGATAACTATTGTTTATGCAACAGCGGAAGTAAATAAGGTTGAAGAAAATGCCTTAACATTCCGTTTAACACAAAGAGAAGATGTAATTGTGCTAGATACAGAACATAAGATTGCTGATAGTCCAGATTACAATGTTGAAATGAAAAATGGCTACCAATACATTACATCGAATAAGAATAATCCGTATGAGGAATTATTGACTATTACATTTCAATCGTAACGATACAATAGATGATGCAAGGAGTTTTTCTATATGACTACAAACAAAAGCGTTTCTATTCATGATTTAGTAGCGAGTATGACGATTCAAGAGAAAGTAGCTCAATTATTACAAATTGCACCGCACCTTTTCAATTCAGAAACAAAAGGTGAAATTACAGGTCCTTTAGCAGAAATGGCAGAAATGGGATTACAAGCAGAAGATGTGAAAGCAGCTGGTTCAGTACTAGGTATTTCTGGTGCAGAAGAAATGATTCAGTTGCAGAAAACATATTTAGAAAACAGTGATAAAAAAATTCCACTTCTTATTATGGCTGATATTATTCATGGTTATCGTACGATTTTTCCAATTCCATTAGGTTTAAGTTGTTCATGGGATTTGGAATTAGCAGAGAAGACAGCGGAAGTGGCAGCGAAAGAGGCTTCAGCTGGTGGTGTACATGTGACGTTTTCTCCGATGGTTGATTTAGTTCGTGATCCTCGTTGGGGAAGAGTGATGGAATCAACAGGAGAATCTGCACATTTAAATAGTGAATTTGCTAGAGCGTTTGTACGCGGATATCAAGGTGAAGACTTATCGGATTATGAAAGACTAGCCGCTTGTGTGAAGCACTTTGCTGCATATGGCGCTGCTGAAGCTGGTCGTGATTATAATACGGTTGATATGTCGGAACGTATTCTTCGTGAATCGTATTTACCAGCTTACAAAGCAGCACTTGATGAAGGCTGTAAGATGGTAATGACATCATTTAATACTGTGAACAGTGTTCCGCCATCGGGAAACACATGGCTGATGCGCGATCTACTTCGTGAAGAATGGGGATTTGATGGTGTTGTTATTTCCGATTGGGGTGCGGTGAAAGAATTAATTCCGCACGGTGTGGCAGAAGATATGAAAGAAGCTGCTAAGAAATCGATTACCGCGGGCGTAGATATTGAAATGATGACAACATGCTATACAACTCATCTAGAACAGCTGATTAAAGATGGCATTGTTTCAGAAGCTTTACTTGATGAAGCGGTCCTTCGTATTCTGCAATTGAAAGAAGAATTAGGTTTATTTGAAAATCCGTACCGTGGGGCAGATCCTGAGAAAGAAGCTGCACTTGTCGTATGTGAAGATCATCGAAAAGTGGCAAGAGAAGCAGCTGCTAAATCAATTGTTCTACTAAAAAATGAAGGCGTTTTACCACTTTCGAAAAATACAGGTAAGGTTGGAATTTTTGGGCCATTTGCGGATAACCCAGAAATCAACGGCGGTTGGTCATGGCAAGGGAAATTCGAAGAAAATATCACTATTAAACAAGGGGTTATTAATAAAATTGATAGTGAACATGTCGTTGTTGCTAAGGGTTGTGGCTTTGAAGATGGTTCAGATGAAGAGCTGCAAGAGGCAATTAATTTAGCAGAAACATGTGACACAATCATTCTAGCTCTAGGTGAACATCACGATATGAGTGGTGAAGGTGGTAGCCGTACAAATATCAAGCTTCCTGGTCGTCAGCTAGAGTTAGCTAAAGAGCTCGCAAAATTAGAAAAGCCAATGGTCGTTGTGCTCATTAACGGTCGTCCATTAGATGTAGCGGAATTATTTGATGTAGCACCAGCTGCAGTGGAAGCTTGGTTCCCAGGAACAGAAGGTGGAAACAGCGTGGCAGATATCTTGTTTGGCGATTACAATCCTAGCGCACGTTTAACGATGAGCTTCCCGCAAACTGTAGGCCAAATTCCTGTATATCATGATAGCTTTAATACAGGTCGTCCTAAGCAATTCGAAAGTAATCCAGATCGCTTTACATCTCATTTCTTAGATTGTCCTAATGCACCATTTCTACCATTTGGATTTGGTCTGAGTTATACAACATTTACTTATTCGGATTTCCAATTAAGCGATACGCAACTGACAGCAGATGGTTCTATTAAAGCCTCTGTAAAAGTAAAGAATACAGGGCATGTTAGTGGAGATGAAACGGTTCAATTATACATTCGTGATGTAGCAGGTAGCGTCGTTAGACCGGTTATGGAGTTAAAAGACTTCCGTAAAATCTCACTTGCTCCACAAGAGGAAAAAATAGTGGAATTTACGATTACAGAGGAAATGTTACGTTATTATAATATTGAGTTAGCGTATACATCTGAACCGGGTACATTCATTGCGATGGTAGGACCTCATGCAGGAAATGTTCAAAATCTAGAATTTAAACTTCAATAGGTAATTTTTAATCGGTGGGAGGCATTTGTCTCCACCGATTATTTATTAAATCGTTAAAAAATAGCAATAATGCAATAAAAAGGAGTTAATTACATTGGGTTGGAAAGCAGAATATGACCGTTGGCTAAATCATGAAGCGTTAAATAAAGAAATGAGTGAAGAGTTAGAGCAAGCGAAACAAAATGAATCATTGCTAGAGGATTGTTTTCATAAAAATTTGGAATTTGGTACAGCGGGAATGCGTGGAGAGCTGGGAGCAGGCACGAACCGATTAAATGTCTACACCATTCGCAAAGCAGCAGAAGGGCTCGCTCGCTTTATTGAGAAACAGGGTGATGACGCAAAACAACGTGGAGTAGTAATCGCCTATGATTCTCGACATAAATCATCAGAATTTGCTATGGAAGCTGCGCTTACCATCGGTGCTCACGGAATTAAAGTTTATGTTTTTGAAGAATTAAGACCAACACCCGAATTATCATTTGCTGTTCGATACTTGCATACATTTAGTGGCATTGTTATAACAGCCAGTCATAATCCCCCTGAATACAATGGCTTCAAAGTCTACGGAAAAGATGGTGGACAGTTACCACCGGAACAAGCAGATGAATTAATCAACTATGTGAATGGTGTTGACAACGAACTGACGATTGAAACAGCAAAAAAGGAAGCAATACAAGAGAATGGCATGCTTCAAATGATTAGTGAAGAAGTAGATGCAGCGTATATGAATCATTTGCAATCGATCATTATTCAACCAAACCTTGTCTATGAAGTAGGAAAAGACTTAAAGATTGTCTTCTCACCACTTCATGGTGCAGCGAACTTTCCTGTACAAAGAAGTCTTGAAGCAGCAGGCTTTCAACAGGTAACGGTTGTTCAAGAGCAAGAGCAACCCGATCCTAATTTCACAACTGTAAAGTCTCCGAATCCAGAAGATGTAGCGGCGTTTGAACTAGCCATGAGCTATGGTGAAGCCATTCATGCAGATTTGTTAATAGCTACAGATCCAGATGGTGACCGAGTAGGTGTTTCCGTTCGGAACCACGACGGTGAATTTATTGTATTAACAGGAAATCAAACAGGTGCACTATTGATTGAATACTTACTATCACAAAAGCAAATGAAAGGTGTTCTTCCGCAAAACGGTGTTATTCTTAAATCCATTGTAACTTCTGAATTAGGGCGTCAGATTGCAGATGCTTACGGTGTAACAACGATTGACGTTTTAACAGGTTTTAAATTCATCGCTGAAAAAATGCGTCAGTTTGAGGAAACAAAGGAATTTTCTTTTCAAATGGGCTATGAGGAAAGCTATGGTTATCTTATTCGTGATTTTGCTCGTGATAAAGATGCCGTTCAAGCTGTATTACTCATTAGTGAAGTAGCGGCTTACTATAAAGAACAAGGAAAAACATTATATGACGGTCTATTAAATATTTATGAAAAGTACGGATATTATCGTGAAGGACAAGTGTCATTATCTTTCAAAGGCATTGAAGGAACGAAAAAAATTGAATCAATCATGAATTCATTTAGACAAGATATTCCTTCGTCCATTGCAGAGACGACTATTATTAAAATGGCAGATTATAATGAGGGCGTTTATATTGACTTAATGAATCAGCACAAGGAAGAAACTTTATTACCAAAATCAAATGTATTAAAGTTCTTCTTAGAAGATGGATCATGGTTTTGTATTCGCCCATCAGGCACGGAACCGAAAATCAAATTTTATTTTGATGTAAATGGTTTATCGATGGAAGATAGTGAGCGGAAGTTTAACAAAATGAAAGACTTTATTATGCAAAGAGTGGGATAACAGCTAAAGGATTACAACAAAAAGGAAGAGAAGCAATTTTGCTTCTCTTCCGTATATAGAGCTTCAAATGGAATAAGATTAATGGTGGTTAGGTTGCTTTTTTCCTTTTTCTTTCGGAAAAAGGTGGTGATAAAAAACGTTCATTTTAACACACGTTATCTACTGTAATGTCAGCAATGTCAGACTTTCTGATGATTCCTTTTACTACTAGGACATCTGCTGGTAATAGAATCATAGTCTGTCGTCCAATAACCTTCATTTAGTGTAACGATTATTATATATAACTGAACCCCTTGTTAACCATACCTTTTGTTTCTTCTCAACAGAAATGCTATTTCGAGTGGAAAGCTTTCATAACCTTACGAATGTTTTCTTACACTTACAGAAGTGAGCTTTTCTTCGATATGAAATCATTGTGTGTTGTTTTTGGTGCTTTTTCGTCTGCTTGATGTTGATTAGAAACTGTACTTAGTTTGACAGTGAGAAAACAGCGCTAAATCCATCGTTACATTTGTTATGATGTCTGTTTGATGTAATGATTGCTTCATAAGATGGAACTAATTCAATTCAATGAAGAAATAACCGGTTTGAAAAGAATAGTTCGTCTTTCACCTGCTTTTCATATACATCTAAAACAGTATTGTGCCACATCATAAAATCCGGTTTTTGCTATTCTGCTTCGGGGTCGAAATCAACTCGTAGCTTAAGAAATCATTGTCCTTGAGTGATTCTCCCATGTTCTAAGCAACCAACCACCGTGGTTGACGAGATGCCTTTCTTTATCTCGTCATTGAATATATACCCGCTATACAAAAGAATAACCCTCTTTTTTTAAAAAAATAAATTTTTTATTTATTGAAAAAGTATGATTAACCTTTTTGTAAAGTTATTGTTACTAATTGTGGTGATAATTCTTCTTTAAATTTATTCATAGATGTTTCAGATTCTTTGGCGCTCTTAAACAACAGAACCCCTACATTAGTGCTTTCGCCTTGAATGGATTTATATATTTCATTATCAACAATCATAAAGGCATCTGCATAGCTTCGCGATGAACCAATAATAATATTACCTTCATATTTTGTTGCGTACGTTTTTCCTTCAATTTCAGGATTTTTGATTTCATCTTTTGCAAAGAGAACCCCTTGCTCTTTTTTGACAGAGGGTAGGGACTTAATGATTGTTGCCTCATCATCTTTCACTTCACGGAATAATCCTTTCATAAGGAAGGATTGTGCAGTTGTTTCATCCATGACCATTATTTTTTGTGCATTACTTTCTGTCATTTTTGTTTCGTACATATTAAAGCTTTTTAATTCATTTCTTAGAGGAGCTACATCACTTTCAATATTTTCTTTATTTCCATAAAGGATAATTCCATTCGCTCGTTCTCCAATTACTTTATCTACTAAACTACAGCCTGCTAGAGCTGTAAATGAGCATAAGCTAATAAGTAATATAAGCCATTTTTTCATAGTTGATTACCATCCTTTTTTTAATTAATTTACTTTACTCATTGTAGAAGAGAAAACAGTATTGTTGTATCGATATAGCTTTCGTTAAGCTTACATTTTTGTCATTTTTATTATTTGATATAGCACTTCACGATATACACAATTCGATGAGACTTTATCGTTAGAATTTTCGTATAAACAATTAAAAAGGGAGTTGACTTCAAATGAGTGAAAAAGGTTGTATTAAATGTGGTAGCAGAGATGCGGCGAAGAAAGAAGTTGCTATGACGGGTACAGGTTTATCTAAGATGTTTGATATTCAACATAATCAATTTGTCCCGTTCTAACTGGCGCTAAGACTCC
>NZ_JBALMO010000143.1:0-2226 GCF_036963345.1 Bacillus sp. JJ722 | reverse complement strand
AAAGTTTCACTTTATCGTTGTATATTGTAAAAAATGTGGATACTCCGAGTTTTATAATAAACAATCTTCAAATGGATCAAATATATTAGATTTGTTTTTTGGATAAAATGAAAGCACCAAGGTTTATAATCCTGGTGCTTTCATTTTTTTATAATGTTATTCAATATGTTCTTGTAACGTAACACTTTCTACATAGTTGACGAATCTTCTTAATTCTTTTGTTTGTTCTCTATTAATTTCGCCTGCTGTGTACATTCTTTGAATTTCGGCACGCTCTTTTTCCATCACGTTAATCCGCAATTCTTCTTTTAGTTCTTCTCTTTTTTCATCATTATATTTCGTTGGCTTTTTCAATTTACTAATCATGTTACGATAATCAGAAATGACAGCAGAAATGATATCTTTTCTGTCGGATTTTTGTAGCTTATCTTCCAACATTTCAAGGGCGGCTTGAGATGCTTTCAGTTGAATGTTCCTGGTAAGGCGTAAAGTTGTTAAAGTTGCTTCTTTGTCTTTACGTAAATGAAAGAACAGCTGGTTCCATGCTCTAATCATTTTGCCAAAAAGATATAGAAATTTTGATCGAAAACTATTTGAGAAGGCTTCTTCTCGATAATCTAGTAATTTTTCAAGTCTTTCAAAGGTCTTTTCTCTAATCTGTCCTTGATTCATTAAATCTTTTATATATTTTCTTTCGGTTTTTAACGCTAACATTCGTACGTCAATGACTTTCTTCTGATAAATTGCGATTTCTTCAGTTGTTTTTTGATTAAACTGTGCTTGTCGGAACATCCTTTTGTATTCGACAATTAATTCATTGGCTACAGATTGATTTTCCTCCGTCCTTTCGAGTTTAATCTGTTTAATAGCTGCTAATAAAACCTTTTGCTTTGCTTTATTAAAAGTCACATCACGATTTTCTTTGTCAGTTGATTCGCTTTTACTTAGAAGTGGTAAAAACACTGTTGCAACAATTAATGTAAATAAAATAACTCCAGCAGCAATAAAGAGAATTAATGAACGTTCTGGGAACTCTTCTCCAGTCATAACAACATAGGGGATGGATAGTACCCCAGCCATGGTTACCGCTCCTCGCACTCCAGTTAGACTGATAACCATTGTGTTCTTAGTGCTTGGTTTTGTCGCATCTTTTACCTTTTCGAATCGATATTCATAATAAGCAAATAAGTATGACCATACAAAACGAATTCCTAGAATAACTACTCCGATGGCAATTACATACCCGATGATCAACCAATTACTGATTGCTGGGTTGGCAATTGTAGCCATCATAGAGGATGGGATTTTCAATCCTAACAACAAGAATACGATTCCGTTCAGAATAAACAAAAGTACAGACCATAGATTTTCTGTTACTACTTGTTCTTCAGCATGAATGGTTTCTGTTCGCTCCTTCACTAAGGAAGACAGAACTCCAGCTACTACTACTGCAATTACACCGGATGCATGTAATAGTTCCTCTGTAATAATGTAGATGACAAATGGCGTCATTATTTGTAACAAGGAGTAAAAGGTTACGTCACCAATTCCTTTTTTTCGTAAAGAGAATTTTATCCCAATGAATAAAAAGCCAAGAACAATCCCAAGGATAGCTCCTGCAATAAACATATATGAGAAGTCAAACAAGGCTTCTGATAGTGAGAAATAACCTGTTACGACAGCTGCTATTGCATAATTAAAGGCAACTAAACCTGAAGCATCATTGATTAAGGATTCTCCTCTAACAAGATTTAGCACTTTATCAGGTATATGTATTCGTTTGGCAATGCCATTTACGGCAACAGGATCGGTTGGAGATAAAATCGCTGCTAAAGCAAATGCGGCTGCAATTGGGATATCAGGTATTAGCCAGTGAATGAAATAGCCACCTACTAACGTCGTTAATAGTACGAGAATGATTGCATTTCCCATTATGGACGCTTTCATTTTCCATAGTTCTTCACGAGGAAAATGTCTGCCATCATTGTATAAAAGCGGGGCAACAAACAGTAACAAAAACCATTCTGTTTCAATGTTTAAGGTAATATCTTGAACAAGGAGAGCTAAGATAATACCAAATCCAATCTGAATCAATGCAGTTGGGATAGATGGTATATAATGGCTAATTACGTTTGAGATGAGTAAGCAAATGAGTAATAGTAAAACGGTAATTAGTAAATTCATGACATTCTCCTTTCGTTACAAAGTCTGATAATATAAGTTTAT
>NZ_JBALMO010000142.1:35346-42793 GCF_036963345.1 Bacillus sp. JJ722 | reverse complement strand
TCTTTGTTTTAACAATTTCATTTGCTCTTTTTGTTAGAAGATTACTAAAAAATACTTCACGCAATCATGAAAATAGTAACGCTATAGAGGAAAAACTCGATAAAATTATAGACTTACTAGAGAAGGATAAAAAATCTTAGTTTTGTCCTTCTTTCTTCCTCCCCTATTTGGAATGCATTTTAAACAGATGAACAAACGCCCTTGCATCTTTCTCAATAATCCCCAAAACATGTTCAACACCATGTACTTTTATTAGGCAAGGAATTTCACCTTTTTCATTTACACTTAATTGGTATTGATAGTTATCAATATAGGTAGATTGTTCATGAAGATCCGATTCCTCTTTATATATCTTTAAGCTTGATTCAAGTCCTGCAATTTTGTTATCTTGCTCTTGCAAATCAACAAGTTGAAGAAATTCAGTATGAAAAGAACCACTAAAACCCTCTAACATAATCACTGTATAGTCATGATTTGGATGATGTTTAAACTCATCTGTCTTACAAGTCCAAATCTTGCCGTTGTAGTGTTCAGCTTCACCACATGTATGCATAACGACTTTATCGCCCTTTTTTAGCATCTTTCTTCCTCCCCTATTTGGAAACTCTTGAAATATCCATAATTTGCAACTTTCACACCAACTAATTCGTTATATATACGACTAAAAAATATCTAATGAAAAGAAAAGGTGGTAGTGATGAACAAATTTGGAATATTAACATTTTCAACCGTGATTATTAATCTATTAGTATTCTTTATAACTAGTGGACCCAATACAAACTCGTACATCCCAGTCATTGTATTCTTTATTCTCTCTATAGCTGGCATTGTATTTGCATTTCTTTCTAAAAGTCCCTTACCTCTTGCTGCAGGATTCGTCCTTAACAGTTTTGTATTGGCATTCACATTTTTTCTATTACTCGGAATGCGTATGGGTGAGGTGTAGTTATAAGGCTCTTCATTGAAGAGCTTTTTCTTTAGGAAACATAATACAAAATATGTTTCATTTCTGCGACTTTCTTTAGATCACGTATAGGTTGAACTGTTTTCAACTAATAGTTATCCCCTTGTTGTTTGCTACTTATTTTAAGATTAGTACTTTACTTATCTTTTTCTAAATAAGCCAAGACTAAGAAGTACTTATTTATTCATTTGCACACCAATTTTCATTAAGAGTTTTGTAATAATCATATTTACCAGACTTTTTTAACGCTTTTAATTTCTCATTAACCGAACCACTTGTTCTTCCTAAAGATAAGGCTATAGATTGCATATCATCTGATTCATGGAATTTACATAGATACTCCATTTCTTCTTCAGACCATGTTTTGCTCTGCTTAAAGTGGAGCAATTCATTAAACTTAATTCTGTGACAACTGTCATATTGAACATTGTCATTATCTACACTTCCGAAAATGCCACCTTTTCGCTCTTTAAGCTTTCCGTATACATCAAGATGTAGAAGAACCATCATAGATTCCGTTTCATTAATATCAAACCTGTGAGCAATATCTTTATAAGACCAACCTTTATCCCAACACTTGATGACTTCTTCAAGTTCTTCACTTTCCCACTCCTGTCTGAACTCTTCGAGAATAACGATCTTATCCATGTTCATCCTCCTAAAAAGGTAAACTAGAAATACGTTTATCTTTAGTATTTTTAAATAGAATAAATTTTGGCTTTTTCATTAATCTACTGACAAGCTTTTTATCATACATGTTAAATAGAGTTTCACTGCTTAAATTTGTAGTTGTTATCGTTACTTTAGATTGTCTAGCACTACTTACCGCATAAAGAACACGCTGCACAAAGTCCGTTGCTGTTTTCTCTGTATTAATCGCTCCTGTTTCTGCACCTAGATCATCAAGTACTAAATAATCCACTGAAGACATGAGTGAAACGAAATATTGTTCTGTATATTTACTACCTTTATCGTTAAAAGAACTTTTAATAAGACGCATGGCTTCTTCAACACTTATAAATAAACACGAAACGTTATTATTTGAATTTAATTCGTTAAGCATTGAATATGCTAAGTGACTTTTACCAGCACCCTGATTTCCAATTAGAAGAACGTTAAAAACTTGTCCTTGTTTTAACTGCTTAAGTGCATCTAAACAAAGTTGTTTATTTTTAATTTCTTCTTCTTGTGTAGCTACAAAATTTTCAAAACTTGCTTTTAATATCGTTTCATCAGTGATAATGCTTTGTTTATACAAGATATTTTGGTTTCTATTTTCGAGTACTTGCCTTATTCTTTGATTTTCCGATTCCTCTAGTTTTTGGGTCTCCTTTTCAACTCCACACTTTGGACATAATTCTTGTCCATCTAGTATCATCATTTGAATAGGCTTAACCTTTACTTCACCGTTCAAAAAATAGGTATGCTTATCACAATAATTAGAAGTCAAGACCATATTCTTCTGCAATACTCTTGGTATCTGGATCTGCTCCATTAGGTCCCTCACCTCTCTTTTGATTTAAATAAGATTCAAACTTTGTACCGAATAGTGTTTCTGGTCGTAAATACTTGCTCATGGATTTATCATTGATCCATTCCTTAACTTTAATATCAATAACTGACTTAAAATCATCTAACCTAAATCCTTCTTTCCAACGAGCTTTAATTAGATCCTTTGTTTTTTTAGTTGAAGAACGATAATTTGTAGATGCTTTAAGATTTAAATAGTCGATAATATCGACAAAGGGTATTATTTCTTTATCTATATCTTTATCTTTATCTATATCTATATCTGTTGCGTGACTTTGCGTGACTGTCACGTGACTATCATTTGGCAAAAGAAGTTGACTTTTTCTTTCTCGTTCCCTTTGTTTTCTTAGCCTGTTTTGTTCACGAATTCGTTCAAGACCAACTAAGTTTTGATGTTTATCCCAATTAGCAATTGAGATAAATTGATTATCATCCACTTCAATCATGCCAAATTGCTTAAATGTACCCAAAGCTAACCTTACAGTAGCGATATTTCTGTTAAAGATCGTAGCAAGCATCTCATCAGTATATGGAATATTTTCATTTAAAAAAATGTAACCATTAGCATTAGCTTTCCCAGCTTGAGTGAGCAATTTAACCCAAATGATTAAGATAGTATCAGCTTCTGGCATCTGCTCAATTAGTCTAATTTTTTCATCATCAAACATTTGAGTGCTCAGCTTTATCCATTTAACTTCTGACATATAAACACTCCTCGAGTTACATTTCTGTAGCCAATAATCAATACATGGTATATAATTGACAACATAATTATTTTTGTTTGGAAACTGACATTGCCGTGTCAGTTTTTTTCTTTTTATACAAGTGGTCTCCAAGATTTAATCCAGATTAACGCATCATCAAAATCTAACTTTCTTAAATCTCTATATGTTGAAATTGCGAAAGCATCACGAAAGTTGCGGTGAATCTTTGGAAACAATAAATTTTTTCCTAAGTCATTTGGATTATGTTCTTCATAGACCTTGTAAACTCTTGATCCGATTTGTTTCTTAATAACGTTCTGTTGAAAAGCATTAATTCTTTCATTATTTTCGACCTTAATAAGTCGTTGATCAAACTCATTAAGTTTTGCATCATGCTCAAGTGATAACTTCAATAATTCAACTCTTTGCTCATGTTCTGATAAAGCTTTTGGTTTGGTTAACTCTTTACGCATTTTTTTGAACTCTTCAATAAATTTAATCTTGAATATCATAGCTTCTGAAGTTGTATATGCCATTGCAACTAGAGTAAAGGCATCTTCAGTGAGATTATATTTCTTATAACCTCTTGTACCAGATTGATAATTTGATAACGCAAAGTTGCGTTTTCCAAATCCACCTTCACCTGCTTGAACCAACTTTTCTAGTTGCATTTCTATATCTCTTAAAACATCTGAGTGTCTTTTATTAAATACATCTGCAATAGTCAAGCTATCTGTAACAGCTTGTCCGTTTTCGACAAATACTAATTGATTCAATTTATGACCTCCTTCTTAATGAAAAACTTCCAAGCATAATGCCTACCATAATGGCTAAAAATCTATGTAAATAATACCGGCTATATTAGGAAAAAATCATATTAGTTTAACACTCACTTTTCTTTCAATTTCAAACTCAACATTTTTAGTAAGTCTGATGTTTATTGCACCATTTTCAGCTAGATATTTTACGTTTTCTAACGCTTCTAACTCATCCTCAAAACATGAAACCATTGGAATGGAATTATCTAAACAAATGACTACGAACAAACCTTTTCCTCCTTTTAGGTTTAGAACTAAAATCGTTCATCAAATTTTGCAAAACTAGCAAAAAGAGAAAGCCTTTTAAGGCCTATTACTCCTTAACTTTTTAACGTTATGTTACCCATAGACATATTAACGAGTTTTATTTTTCTTCCGTACTTACGAGAAAGAATACTTTCAAAAACAGGTTTAAGTTTTCTTATTTTCTCTTCGGTAATTTCAACTCTTCCTGATATATTCATTCAAATCACCTCTTATTTAATGCTATGATTCTTAAGCTGAGGTACATCCCTTCTTTTCTAAAACCCTTTGTAACTTTTCAGCTCTCACCTTAACACGATCTTGAACAAGTACGAATTTTTCGTACTTGTTGCCGAAAAAAATATTATCAAAAGGGATTTCGAACAAAAACATATACTTTTTAATAAGTTCATCAGGTAAATTGCTTGAATCCTGTTCGTAACTCCATAATGTTTTAGAGGAGATGCCTAGAAGTTCGGCTAGTTCGGTTTGATTAAACCCCGCCCCCTCTCTTAATTCATTGAGAGTTCTCTTAGAGTGGTACATGGTAATCACCTCCTGGGTTCAAGTATATTACAGCATTTTCGAAAAAACAACAAAAAAATTCGAAAAAAACGTACTTTATTAATAATTGGAAATTCATCCGAAAATAGTTTACGAAAATTTCGTAATGTGTTATATTTACATTATATAATTTATAGTAAATTTATGTAAATCAGTTGAGGTGAATCTACAATGACAGAAGAACAAAAAAGGATAATTGTTGACAATATTAAAAAATTTCTCAAGGAACACGAAATGACACAAGGTCAACTTGCTGAAAAAATAGGAGTAGCTAAAAGTACAATGAGTGATTACATGAATTATCGCTCAAAACCTGGGGCTGGTGCTCTTGAAAAAATGTCTGCAGTATTCGGTGTTACAAAATCTGATATAGATACAACATATAAAAGTGTAGTCCCAGAAATAATTGATGGGGAAATAGGTTTAATAAGGCAAGAATCTGAAGAATGTAATTTTAAAGGGAAAAAAATTCCTATCTTAGGAAAAATAGCAGCTGGTGTCCCACTGGAAGCAATAGAAGATATTGTAGATTGTGTATTACCTCCATATCCAAGAAAGGAAAATGATGAATTATTTGGATTAGTTGTTAATGGAGAAAGTATGAATAAAGTTGTGCCTAATGGTCATTATGCAGTCATTCGAAAACAACCAGATGTAGAAAATGGAGAAATCGCAGCAGTTTTTATTAACGATTCCAATGCTACTTTAAAAAGAGTATATAAATTCACTAATTTAATTGTTCTTGAGCCATTATCACATAATTCTACATTCACGGATCAACATTACACACAAGATAACTGTGAAGATATAAAAATACTAGGGAAATTCTTATATGGAATTAGTCCGCAGTATTAATACAAGGGGTAATCATAATGAAATGTGTAATTTATATTCGTGTATCTACAGAAGAACAAGCTAAGCATGGTTATTCGATTTTGGCCCAAAAAGAAAAATTAGAAGCATACTGCAAATCACAAGGTTGGGAAATAATCGAAATTTATATTGATGACGGATACTCTGCTAAAGATTTAAATAGACCAAAGTTTAACGCTATGATGCAAGAGGTAAAAAAAGGTGACATTGATGTAGTATTAGTTTATCGTCTTGATCGCCTAACAAGATCCGTTTTAGACCTATATGAAATACTTAAAGTTTTAGATGACCATAAATGTAAATTTAAAAGTGCTACTGAAGTTTATGATACAACAAGTGCCATGGGAAAATTATTTATTACTTTGGTAGCCGCCATTGCACAATGGGAACGAGAAAACCTTGCGGAGCGAGTGCGCCTTGGAATGGAAAAAAAGACCAGACTCGGTAAGTGGAAAGGTGGCACAGCTCCATACGGTTATATTTATACCAATGATGAACTTATAATTAATTCAGATGAATCTAAAACCATAAAATTAATTTATGAACTATCAAAAACCAAAGGATTTTTAACAATAGCTAAGTACCTTACTGCTACAGGGGTACCAACAAAGAAAGGCGGTGATTGGCATGTTGACAGCGTAAGGGATATAGCCAATAACCCTGTGTATGCTGGTTATCTCACGTTCAGTGAATCAATCACCGAATATAAAAAACCACCTCGTGAAAAAACTCTCTTCGATGGAATCCACGATCCTATAATTCCAAGAGAACAATTTTGGGAATTACAAGATTTGTTAGATCGACGAAGAACATTCGGAGGAAAAAGAGAGACCAGCAACTATTATTTTTCCACTATTTTAAAATGTGCAAGATGTGGTCATTCTATGTCCGGGCATAAATCAGGTGGTAAAAAAACTTACAGATGCAACGGGAAAAAAGCAGGCAAAAAGTGTTCCAGCCATATCTTTTTAGAAGAAAACCTTGTTAGAACAATCTTTCATAATCTTGATTCAATACTTACCGATCTAAACTCTCAGAATCTCTCAGCTGATTTACAGTCTGATGTAGTAACGGATGATACCGTACAAGTGTTAGAGCAAAAATTACTGCGAATTCAAAAACTGTATGATAAAGAAAAGCAAATGTTTAAAGCTGATATAATAACGATAGATGAATTAATTAAAACAACAGAACATTTACGTTCGGAAGAAAGAGAAATTGAATCACAACTAAAGAGTCTTAAGAAAATTAATGAAAATCAAGATGAAATTAATTTCATGGGTGAAAACTTAGTATCGTTATGGGAATATGCGAATGATCCGGAAAAGAAACAAATGATTACAACTTTATTTTCACAAATTGTTGTAGACACTTGTGAAGCATACAAAAGAGGATCTGGCATCCCAAGGGAAATTGTAATTAAGTCTATTAAATAGATGTCTTTCATTGGTGGAGGTACAATCATACCTTGGGCGCTAATCCCTGTAGCAGCTATTTGCAACGTGGATCCGTTTGAGCTTGCTAGAAGAAATCTTATCCCAGTTGGAATCGGATTACTTGTGACAACAATTGTTGCAATGTTTTTAATATAAAGTGAAACTGTAATCGGTGGGGGTTTTCGTCCATTCCCCACCGATTATTAGTTGAAGTAATCGGGGGTGTCTTATAAGGTAATGGTGTTTTAGATTTCTACATAGGTATTCGTCTAATTTAAATGAATTTATCTACTCCTGAAAGCGCCAAAGGTGGGC
>NZ_JBALMO010000142.1:32363-35280 GCF_036963345.1 Bacillus sp. JJ722 | reverse complement strand
ACTTTTCGAACAGCCCCTCTCAATCATTTTATCCACCTTAAACGTTAAGCTGGGTTATTTTTTTTATTTAAAAATGCTTTCAGTACTCTATACAATTTGACCGCAATTATAAAGCATACTAACCCAAGACAATAACCTGCAATAACATCAGAAGGGTAATGAGCACTTAATACAATCCGGCTTATACCAGTCGTTATAATAAGAACAAAAGCAACCGACCATACAAGCACTTTCATTCCTATCGATTGCATAGATTGTGCAACAAAATAGGCAACAAGAAAAAAAGTCACAATCGTTAACATTGCATGTCCACTTGGAAAGCTGTAACCAACCGCATCAATGGATGGATTTATCGATGGTCGATCACGAGCAACTAAATCCTTTATAAAAACGTTTAAACGATCTGTGCTTGCAACTGCAATAGCTACAATCCCTATTCCGATATAATCCCTATTTTTCAACCATAACCAAATCATGAGGGCGATCGTGATCGCTCCAATAATTAGACGTGAACCTAATTCGGTCTCATACTTAAAGAAATAATGGGCACTCCCTTTATTCCATTGTTGAAAATACGCTTGTACAGGTCTTTCCCATGAAAATTCAACTCCGCTATTAATGGTATACATAATGACTAGAAAAGATATAAAAGCAAAAAGAAGTAGAGTTGTAATAACATATGTCATTGGACCAGCCACCTTTTGACGCTGATTATCCATAATGCTTCCTCCTTACAAAATGAACTCATTAATACACTTATATGAACAAAACATCTTACTATTCTACTTTGTCCAAAAGAAATTCCGACTATTTAATAAGAGTCAAGTAAAAAAACCAGACAAATGTCTGGTTCCGTTTAATCCCACTTATCTTGTGCTGCATGAACAACTTTAGTGTAGTATGAGCGCAATAATAAAATTATGACAAAACATACCGCTATAATAGCTCCAAGTGAAGCAACACCATTCGTAATTACACCAACTACTGCAAAAATCATCGATTGTAATACAAGTAATCTAACTAATAAGCTTTGTATTTCTTTATTCTTCACTTCATCTCTAATTGGATATAGATCATGCCATATTAGGTTTTCATGTTGTTTTCGTAACACAATTAATTGAAAGCCTGTAATATATACAAACAATCCTGCTCCAAGAAGTTGCGGTATCAATGAAGTTAATGAGCACAATACTAGTACTCCAATGATTGTTAATCTTACAAACAGTCCTAAATAATCACTACTTCTTATGAAAGTACGCATATATAAATACATATACGTGTTTTCATGTTTGTGCGAAATAGTCGACAATAAAGGGTCTAACCACTTTCTTCGTGAAATTTTTTCTTTTAGCTTCGGTACATCGGTGAACAGATTAGCGAAACGATAAAAAGCTAACATTCTTTTACTTTCTAGACTAATTAATGTTTCCCATTGCAATAATTTATGTTGTGTTGCTCTGTCAAAATACAACATGATTGCCCCCATTAAAAGAAGCACTAAAAGAATATATACATACCCTGCTGTAGAAAGGGTTACATACAAAAGGACAAAGTTAATACTATAACGGACAATACTGTCCCATAAATGAGTTGACTTTTCTTGGTACTTTAATATGCTCCATTTGATGCGTAAATTCATGTATTTCACAACCATAAGTAAAACAAGAATCCAAAAAAAATCGGTAAATTTGCCTTTTTCAACAGCTGCATACAGAGGCATCGCTGCTGCTAAGAACAGTAATAATATATAACTTTGTACAACAAAGCTTAAACGAATACTTTTGTCAAAATACTTCTTTAACTGCTTTTCTATTGGTAATAAGAAAAACATATCTGGCTCTTTTAACAATGTATTGATCGGACTATTGGTTAGCTGGATAGCAATAATCACTGCCAAAATAATAGCTGCAGGAAAAGACTGATCCAACGTCTTCACCCATTCGCTATAATAATAAGCTAACCCACCTAAACCAATGATAAGCACAAATAATAAATGACCGTTAAAAATGTATCGTAAATACTTTTGTAATTCTTGTACAAAGAGAGAAAAACGACTACTCCAAAGCTCATTACTATTCATTGTCTTCTTCTTCCTTTGTCAATTCAATATATAGGTCATCCAATGACGCATTTGGCATTCCAAATTCTCTTCTTAAGTCAGACAATGTTCCTTTTGCACGTATTTGTCCATTATGTAGAATAACAAACGAATCACAATACTTCTCTGCCGTAGCTAAAATATGTGTCGACATTAATATTCCCGCTCCGCTTTTTTTAACAGTATCCATTATATTTAGAAGTGATTGAATGCCTAGAGGATCTAATCCAACAAATGGTTCATCCACAATATATAGTGATGGTTGGACTAGAAAGGCACACATAATCATAACTTTCTGTTTCATCCCTTTTGAAAAATGGGCTGGGAACCACTTTAGACGCTTTTCCATTTTAAATTCTTTCAACAGCTTATCTTTCCTAGCATGAAATTCTGCTTCCGGTAAACCATAAGCCATTGCAGTCAATTGTAAATGTTCTGCTAACGTAAGCTCATCATAAAGTACAGGTGTTTCAGGAACATATGAGAATTGCTTACGATATTCCTCAAGTTCCTTATTTAATGAAAGTCCATTGATTGTAATATTACCTTTCTTTGGTTCCATCGTGCCGATAATATGCTTAATTGTCGTACTCTTACCTGCTCCATTTAAGCCAATCAGGCCGACTAATTCACCTTGTTTAACTTCAAAACTTACATCTTTCAAGACCATATTTTTGGTGTAACCACCAAACAAACCATTTATTTGTAAAAGTGACATAATTCTATTCCTTTCTATTTAATACATAAGGATGTACATTGTTTCGAGTATTTTGTCTAACTCCAGTCCATTCGGAGCTAAGCGGGCGCTTCCGCTTTTCT
>NZ_JBALMO010000142.1:6017-32278 GCF_036963345.1 Bacillus sp. JJ722 | reverse complement strand
GCTCCAGCTCCCAGCTCCTTGTGGACTTCGCCAACCTCCCTACGATAAGTCAACATCGAATCGCTTGCCACCTGCTCCAGTCTATTCGGAGCTAAGCGGGCGCTTCCGCTTTTCTTTGTTGTCTAGCTCCAGCTCCCAGCTCCTTGTGGACTTCGCCAACCTCCCTACGATAAGTTAGCATCGAATCGACTCCCGTCTCTTCGTGTTTCCTTTATCTCAGTCGGATGACTCCAGTCCATGCGAAGCTAAGCGGGCGCTTCCGCTTTTCTTTTTCTTTGTTGTCTAGCTCCAGCTCCCAGCTCCTTGTGGACTTCGCCAACCTCCCTACGATAAGTCAACATCGAATCGCTTGCCACCTCTTCGTGTTTCCTTTATCTCAGTCGGCTGGCTCCAGTCCATGCGGAGCTAAGCGGTCGCTTCCGCTTTTCTTTGTATTTGATTTTATCAAAAATTCTTGATGATATACACTTCATCAATCGAAAACTCAATTTTAATTTTAATTTTTTTATTTTCTTGTTATATTATCCTTCATTATGGTTATCATAATTAGTGAGGAAGGAATTCTTCTAGTAATTGGTGCTAAACAACATTTCAACAATCTGAAATGAGGTGTCTGTTAAAGACAGTTATCTGTTCTAAACAGTTGAATCAATTATAAGTAGCTTTCCTACAATGCAAGGAGATGGTTAGCTTGCACAGTTCTATCCGTTCACAAGAAAACACAACTAATTTCATATTGAGATGAGGTGTTTGCAGCAGGTATCCTATCGCTTTATACGTTGAGAAGCATATAAAGTATCAAAGTAGGAAATGGTTGCATGGAACGAAGAAACTTTCTCTAAAGAACATTTTGTTTACTTATTAAATGAGATGTTTGTTAAAGAGAATGTATAGCAAAGTAAACTTACAACAGATTAATTCCTCCTCACGCGGACAGGGTGTACTTTTACAGGTGCATCCTGTCTTTACTTTATCAACTAAATCTCTTTCATAATATAGGAACAACAATGTACTCTCTTCCTACACCGAAAAAGTATATCCAGTGCAGCTTCTTAATGTGGTAAAATATGTGTAAGGTTTAACAGTTATGGAAAGGGTGAAAACAATGAGCGATTGTATTTTCTGTAAAATTTTAAATGGAGAAATCCCCAGTGCAAAAGTGTATGAAGACGAACACGTACTTGCGTTTTTAGACATAAGCCAAGTTACAAAAGGACACACATTAGTCATTCCAAAAGTACATAAAGAAAATGTTTACGAGCTAACACCAGAAATCGCAAGTCATATTTTTAGTGTAGTACCAAAGATTGCAAATGCGTTGAAAGCCGAATACCAACCTATTGGCTTAAATACAATTAATAATAACGGTGAAGCAGCTGGACAAACTGTCTTCCATTTCCATATGCATCTTCTTCCTAGATATGGTGAAGGCGATGGATTTGGCGCTGTGTGGAAAACACATACTAGTGAATATAAGCCTGAAGATTTACAACTAATGGCTGCAAAAATAGGCCAGCATATTTAAAAATTTAGTGACTAGAGTATACTCTCTTAGTCACTTTTTTAATTAGATCAATATTCCTATAAGAAACAATTCAAATTCATCAAATTAATGCAATTTTTTAATTTTTTGATAAAATAATGTTTTTTCTTCTCATAATTTGATACGATAAAACTACTTTATTTCACTACAGTGGAAGGGGATATTAAATTATGGAAAGAGCTTACAATTTCAACGCAGGCCCTGCTGCATTGCCTCAAGCAGTGCTAGAAAAAGCAAACAGCGAATGGCTTAACATCAACAATTCTGGGATGAGTGTAATGGAATTAAGTCATAGAAGTAAAGAGTATGATGCTATTCATAACAAAGCAAAGGCATTATTAAAAGAACTAATGGGAATCTCTGATGAATACGAGGTAATGTTCTTACAAGGTGGCGCAAGTCTTCAATTCTCAATGATTCCAATGAACCTTTTATCTGATCATCAGACAGCAGCTTATGTACTGACTGGAGTATGGTCTGATAAAGCATTTAAAGAAGCCAAAAAAATTGGTAAAGCCGTTGTTGCAGCTTCTACTAAAGAAGAAAACTATACACATATTCCTTCTTTAAATAGTATCAACTATGAGCATGATGCAGCATACTTGCACATCACAACAAACAACACGATATATGGAACTCAATGGAAGCAATATCCTGAAACAGGCAATGTACCATTAGTAGCGGATATGAGCAGCGATATTTTAAGCACAGTAATCGATGTAAACAAATTTGACTTAATTTACGCTGGTGCTCAGAAAAACTTAGGACCTTCAGGAGTAACTGTTGTGATCATAAGAAAAGACTTAATTAGCAATGAATTAACTCATTTGCCAACAATGCTACAATTTGCAACGCATGCAGACAGTAATTCTTTATTTAATACACCACCAACCCTTGCAATCTATTTATTATCTCTTGTATTAGAATGGGTAAAAGAACAAGGTGGCGTAGCAGAACTTGAAAAGATCAATACGAAAAAGGCAAACGTTATTTACAATGTAATTGATGAAAGCAATGGTTTTTATAAAGGGCATGCAGAAAAAGAAAGCCGCTCACATATGAACGTAACATTCACACTTCCTAACGATGAACTTTCTAAGAAGTTTTTAGAGCAAGCCAAAGCTGAAGGATTTGTCGGCTTAAATGGTCACCGTTCTGTAGGTGGTTGCCGAGCTTCAATCTACAACGCAGTACCTTTAGAGCATTGTGAAGCTTTAGCTTCTTTCATGAAGAAATTCCAAGAAGCAAATTTATTAGTTCAAAAATAACCAATAGGATGATATAATTACAATTATATTTTTTCGCAGTAGGCAAAGAGAGCACTACTGGAAAAACAAAATTAGCTTAGCTTAGCAGAGGAGAGATTTATAAAATGAATACAAAAACGTTGGTTTCTATGTCACTACTAGTAGGGATTGGTGCAGTTCTTCATACCGTCGTTCCACCAATCTTTATGATTAAACCTGATTTAATGCTAACAATGATGTTTTTAGCAATTATCCTATTTCCACAAATGAAGAATGTCATAATACTAGGGGTTGTAACTGGATTTATTTCAGGTATGACAACTGGATTCCCAGGTGGATTCATCCCTAATATAATTGACAAAATCATTACAGCTATTGTTTTCTATTTATTGTTAGTACTTTTGAAAAAAATTCATTTTTCAATTGTAACAATCGGTTTCTTAACAGTCATTGGAACATTGATTTCTGGAATTGTATTTTTAGGATCGGCATATTTCATTTCTGGTCTGCCTGGCGCTTTCCTAGCACTGTTCAGTGCAGGCGTACTTCCAGCAATGGCTGTAAATACAATTTTAATGATAATCATTTATCCAATTGTTAGTGGAATCTTAAAGAAATCAAATGTTCAAATTCAAGCATAACGAAATTATTAATGAGGGTCCCACTTGGTGGTATCCTCTTTTTTTATACTTATAGTGTGACCTCTTACTGACATACAAAGCCCTAATTCATTCCAAATACGAAATGATATTAAGACTTTGCATTACCTCTCCACCGTACATTCTCTATCGAAAGACAAAGCCTATTATGAAGAAAAAAACACTTCCAACCGAACAGACTGCCATTCTTCTTTGTAAAACATACTTTGAAGGATATACCCCAGCATTAAGAAAATGCAGTAAAAAATAAAGTGTTCCTAAAAAAAAGATAAAGGCAAGTAAAAAAGAAAGATACATCATCGTACTCTTCTCCCCCCTTTTAGTAAACAACAACACCTTACTTAACTTGTATTCCAAATATGAAAATACCATTACTAACTCCTTGTACTCTAGAGAAGAAAATAAATAGATTTACCTAAAAAATTATCCTTAAATAATTTTTTATCATAAAAAAATGGTTTTTTATGCCTAACTTGTGATATATATAAGTTATAGGAATTTTCTATAGTTATTTCTAAAAATTTCCCAAAAAGCGTTATTAGTCTTTTTATCAATATACTACTTCAAGATAAGAAAAAAAGAGTTCCTTGAAAAATCAATAATTGTTACATAAAACTAGAGATCGGGTTTGTTTATGATTTTCATCAATCTGCCAGTGATTTAGCCCTATCCTTTCACATTTTTTGAAAAATATGCATTTTCTTATCTTTTAAAAAAGGATTTTATATCTTTTTGTAGAAAAATAGTTATATGGTTAATTTTAATTATTCTGGAAATTTTTATTGACTTTACACTTTTATTCTTGTTAAGTTGTAATATCAATACTATTCTAAACTAGAATTGTTGAGGTGATATGGATGAATGCAAAACATGTAATGCTTGGTTTTTTAGCTGGTGCTGCAGTTGCTGGAATAGGTACTCTTCTTTGTGCTCCTGCTTCTGGTAAAGATTTGTGCAAAAACATTTCAAATAATAAAGAAAATTTTCAAAATGTCTATTTGGATATTAAATTGAAAATAAAAGAAATGAAGCACGAAACCGTTTCTGCATCTCTAGTTAGTAAAGAAGCTGTTACACTCTTTATTTCTGATGTAAAAGCACTGATACATTCTTGGAAAGAAGACATCGAACCACACAAAAATGAAATTCAAATTCGAATCAAAGAGATTGAAAGTGCACTTGGTGAATTAGAACAAGTTGTTTCGCTTCCAACTGCAAACAAAGAATAAAAGAATATTAATTGAATTGAACCCAACTAGCATCTTCCTACTTCGTTCACTTCTAATAAGGCGTTAAACGAAGTATAGATTTGCTATTTGTTTTATGCATAATACAAGGAGAATAATCTTCTCCTTGTATTAATAAGTAAGTAATATTGATAAAGAAAAATACAGCCTGGATAAATTTCTAAAAATTTTGTAAATTTTTTCTTTATTAATTTTTATTTTATTGTCATAATAAATACAAATGATTTGTAAAGTAGGTGTACCTATCATGCAAGAAAAAAATTATTCTATTAAAGAAGCAATGCTATTTAGTCATCGTGTTGCACAGCTTAGTAAAGCTTTATGGAAATCTATTGAAAAAGACTGGCAAAATTGGATTAAACCGTATGATTTAAACATCAATGAACATCATATACTTTGGATTGCATATCACTTAAATGGTGCATCCATCTCAGATGTTGCGAAGTTTGGAGTAATGCATGTATCAACCGCATTTAATTTTTCTAAAAAGTTAGAAGAAAGAAAATTATTAAAATTTTCAAAGAAAGAAAATGACAAACGAAATACGTATATCCAAATTACTGAAGAAGGCGAAAGAATACTATTGGACTTAATGGAAAATTATGATCCAACTAATAATGCTGTTTTTGAAGCATCCTTACCTCTTCATAATTTGTATGGAAAGTTTCCAGATATGATTGAGATTATGGCTATTATTCGTAATATTTACGGTGATGATTTTATGAAAATATTCGAAATGTCATTTTCAAATATCAATCAAAAGATTGAAGAAACGGATGGAAAAATCATTAACACACAACAGAAACAAGAAGTGGAGACAGTTTAATTTAACTTCATTCTACTAATAGCTCCTTCATGCTTTGCATTAAAGCAACGTACACTCCTTGCTTTAAACAAGCATGCACTAGCTCATGAATAGAAATGGAATTCGGTAAATGAGCCTGCAACTCATTCAAAAGCGGATTAAATGTTACATATCCTTCCGCTTTTTGTTTTTGAAACTTTTTGTTCATTTTTTCACAAATATCTAATAATGTTTCAGTCTCCAATTTTGATAAATTCTTAGTTATAATCAAATAATATAGCTGATCATTCGAATGCTTTAACATCCTTACTAAAAGCTGTTGATGGTATTCTAATGTCTCTATTCTTCTTTGTACCTCATCCATAGTAACCTCTCCTTTATACTCATGCAATTTGTATAGATTTTTCATAATTCCCTAACACCAAACATACATTAATAAATCCTGACATTTCCTTTAAAAATATTATTGCTTTTTTAGATAAAAAATCGTACATTATTCTAAGTGTTTTATTCTTTAGTATTAATCTCCATTGGAGGCTGAAAACAAAATGAATTGCTGGAAATCAATCAACTTAAATAGGCAATATGGTAATCATAAGATTTTTATCTTATCACTGTTAACCATGCTACTTTCTTTCATTATTATCTATACTTTTATTAGCACTGGAATTGCAAGTGATCGATTTAATGATAATCATATTGTTTTTTTCTTGTTGATCATCTTTTTTATGTATCCATTGCATAAGATACTGCACTTATTACCTTTATTATTTGTAAGAAATAAAATCAAAATTCAAAATCAACCTTTTATGTTTGTACCATTAGTTACGATAAAGATTGTTGAACCAATTAGCAAATGGTTATTTATCGTAACACTGATAACACCGTTTATTGTTTTGACCAATTTGTTATTATTGTATACATTTATGTTTCCGTTCGATGCACATTATTTAACGGTACTTTTGTCACTTCATATCGGGATGTGCGTATCTGATTTTATAACTTTAAAAAACATTCTATACTCTCCACCGAAATGTTTGATTGAAGAATTCGAAGATGATATACGATTATTGATCCGAAAATCATAGTTTCTTAATTAGAAGTACTAGATTTATAGATAAGTATGACTTTTCTATAAACACCATACTATCTTTTTTTTTCTGAATTTGATATTGTAATGTTACGGAAAATGTTTGTAAGGAGGAATTCCAGTGCCCTCATTATATATTGCGGCCTTTATTGTTTTTGCAGGAATGATCCTGTACAACATTAATAATATGACAAATAAGCTTTGTTTACAAAAAGAAATTCCTGAAGAAAAACAACCTGGTGTGTTTCGCACTATTAATGTATGTATTACCATTCTATTGCTATCATCATTTATTAAAATTACATTTACATAATGCAATCTAAAATGAGAATAGGTGAAGCGTTTCGCTTCACCTTTTTATTTTACCCGTTTTTATGCGGACGATATTCACTATTTCTTAAAACCAAGAACATCCAATAATGATTAAAAGAATGAACAAGACTACTAGCAAAGCAAAACCGCCGCCGCCGCATCCGCCGAAACCTGACATAATAGACTCCCCCTCTCTTGCTTAAATAGCCTATTTATTCTGTCGTAAAATCCTACTTAATTAAAAGTAATGTCTTAAGATTTCGATTGGTTGACTATTGAGCTAAATGTTCCATTACTGCTTAACAACATTTATCAGTAGTTTGTTTACAACCAACTAGCTCCGATTATGACCAGAAGAATAAATAAAACAACTAACACTGCAAAACCACTGTGATGACCACCACTCATGGTAACACCTCCCTAACGAAGTAATTACCATATCCTATTCCAAGACTGATTTATGAGAATAGGCTAATAACATGATTACAGGCTGTTTTCTTTAACAAACAAATGAACAGCCCACAATAATCAGCAAAATGAACAATACAACTAATAACGCAAAACCATTGTTGTTACAGCAGCTCATTTTCCATACCTCCTTTTCTCTGTTCGCTACATTCTATGTAAGAGGTACAGATTTGGTTAGATAAAAGCCTAATTTTTCCCTAAAATTCCTTTTTACTTCGAAGAAATTTTTTGCTCGAAACCCATTTTATGATATAGTAGGTTTTATGAAAGAATTGTATTTTAAAAATTAGGAGTTGTGAAAATGAAAAAATGGTTACTACCCGTTGCACTAACAGCAAGTATTGCAGGATTAACAGCCTGCTCAGGCGGCGGAGATTCAGAAGCGGTTGTTGAAACAAAAGCAGGTAATATTACGAAGGAAGAATTTTATACAGCTCTAAAAGAGACAAGCGGTGAACAAGTACTTCAACAACTAGTACTTGAAGAGGTTCTTTCTGACAAATATAAAGTAGATGAAAAAGAAATTGATAAACGTGTAGACCAGGTAAAAGAGCAATTTGGCGATCAATTCGAAATGGCTCTTATGCAAAGCGGATTCAAAAATGAAGAAGACTTTAGAGAAAATTTAAAGCTATCTTTATTACGAGAAAAAGCGGCAATTAAAGATATTAAAGTAACTGATAAAGAAGTAAAAGATTATTACGATAAAGAATATAAACCAGAAATTAAAGCTCGTCATATTTTAGTAGCGGATGAGAAAACAGCTAAAGAAGTGAAAGCTAAATTAGATGCTGGTGAAAAATTTGAAGATTTAGCTAAGACATATTCAACTGATCCTGGTTCAAAAGAGCAAGGCGGCGATTTAGGTTGGTTCGGCCCAGGTAAAATGGTTCCTGAATTTGAAACAGCTGCATACGCTCTAGAAAAAGGTCAAATCAGTGAGCCTGTTAAAACTCAAAATGGATTCCACATCATTGAAGTTACTGATAAAAAAGAGAAGAAACCATTTGAAGAAATGAAAGAACAAATCACTTATGACTTAAAAGTATCTAAACTAGATGCTGAAAAAGTTCAAAAAGTAATGGAAAAAGAAATGAAAGATGCAAAAGTAGAGATTAAAGATAAAGATCTTAAAGATGCATTAAACCTTTCTCCACAACAATAATCTGTATATGAAAAAGAGAACTCGCACTGCAAAGAGTTCTCTTTTTTTATACTTACATTTCACCTTTGCTAAAAAAATTTGATCAAAACACTTGAAAGTCAAAAAAGGTCAAAGTATAATAGGTTCAAGGTCAAAGATAGTCAAAGTCAAACTTTCTATCTGGATTGGAGAAGTAACATGTTCATAAGGAGGAGTCATATATGTTATGTGAAAAATGTCAAAAAAATCAAGCAACAGTTCAATTTCAGCTTCGTATTAATGGGCATCAAGAAAAACATTTATTGTGCTCTTCATGTTATAAAGAAGAACGCAATCCATTAGGTGCAACACCTAAAATGGGAAACACACATTTTGGCTTTGAACCGTTTTTATCAAGTTCATTCTTTAATGGTTCAAACGAACAACCATCTATGCCCCATCCACAAGGGTTTATGAATCATGAGCATTCACAAGCACAAGCTTCCTCACAACGTGGAGGCGGAATACTTGATCAGTATGGGCGTAACTTGACTGATCATGCCAAAGCAGGACTAATCGATCCTGTAATTGGTCGTGACAAAGAAGTAAAACGAGTAATTGAAATTTTAAATAGACGTACGAAAAACAATCCTGTTCTTACTGGGGAGCCAGGCGTAGGGAAAACAGCAATTGCGGAAGGATTAGCTTTAAGAATCGCGGAAGGTAATGTTCCAACGAAGCTTCAATCGAAAGAAGTGTATTTACTTGATGTTGCTTCTCTTGTATCTAACACAGGCATCCGTGGACAATTCGAAGAGCGTATGAAACAACTGATTTCAGAATTACAAACACGAAAAAATGTCATTCTCTTCATCGATGAAATTCATCAACTAGTTGGAGCTGGCTCTGCTGAAGGTTCAATGGATGCAGGTAATATTTTAAAACCAGCTTTAGCACGTGGAGAATTGCAATTAGTAGGTGCTACAACATTAGCCGAATACCGTCAAATTGAAAAAGATGGTGCGTTAGAGCGTCGTTTCCAACCTGTGCAAGTAGATGAACCTACAACAGAGGAAGCCATCTATATTTTACACGGACTTAAAGAACGATATGAACAATTCCATAATGTTACGTATACTGATGATGCACTTCAAGCAGCAGTTGAGCTTTCCCATCGCTATATCCAAGATCGATTCTTACCAGATAAAGCAATTGACTTAATGGATGAAGCAGGCTCAAAATTGAATCTAACAATTGAAACAGCTGGAGAAGAAGCGATTAAACAAAGACTTGCAGAAATTCATAAAGAAAAAGAAGCAGTCTTACAAAAAGAAGATTATGAGAAAGCAGCAGCATTACGTGATGAAGAAGAAAAATTAGAGAAATCACTTGAAAATGGTTCTGGTTCTACACCTGTAGTAACCGTTGATCATATTCAAGAAATCATAGCTAACAAAACAGGTATTCCGGTTGGTAAAATGCAAGATGACGAAGCGAAACGTATGAAGAACTTGCAAGAAGATCTGAACCACAAAGTTATCGGCCAAGAAGAAGCGGTTCAAAAGGTTGCAAAAGCAATCCGAAGAAGCCGTGCTGGATTAAAATCCAAAACTCGTCCAATAGGTTCATTCTTATTCATTGGACCAACTGGTGTCGGTAAAACAGAATTATCAAAAGTACTCGCAGAAGAATTATTCGGTACGAAAGATGCAATGATTCGCCTGGATATGAGTGAATACATGGAGAAACATAGCGTTTCTAAATTAATTGGATCACCTCCTGGCTATGTAGGTCATGAAGAAGCTGGACAATTAACAGAGAAAGTAAGACGTCATCCTTACAGCATCGTTTTACTTGATGAAATTGAAAAAGCACATCCTGATGTAATGCATATGTTCCTACAAATTCTCGAAGATGGACGATTGACTGATAGCCAAGGACGTATGGTTAATTTCAAAAATACTGTCATCATCATGACAAGTAATGCTGGTGTCGGTGATAACCGTATGACTGTAGGTTTCAATAAAGACGGTGTGGAAGAAAAAGTATCCATTCTTCAATCGTTAAGCCAATACTTCAAACCTGAATTCTTGAACCGCTTTGATAGTATCATCGAATTCGGAAGCCTAACAAAAGAGCATCTTGCTCAAATTGTTGACATCATGCTTGAAGAACTAAACGGCATGCTTCAGGCAGAAGGACTTTCTCTTGAAGTTCCATTAGAAGTTAAAGAAAAGCTAGCTGAATTAGGTTATAGTCCAACGTTTGGTGCAAGACCTTTAAGAAGAGCCATTCAAGAACATCTTGAAGATGGAATTGCTGATTTCATTTATGATGACCCACAATCTAAAGCATTGAAAGCTATTCTTGTAGACGATGCAATTAAGATTGTGAACCAATAAGCTTTATCTATAGTCTCGTACAATTAAAAAACCTTTTAACGCATTAGAATTCATAAAAGAGTTCTAATGCGTTTTTTTATGTAGCCTATACGGTCCTTTCAATTGTGGCAACTTTATTTTATTACAGAAATTATTTTTAAAAACACATACTAAAAAGAGCTTGGAAAACCAAGCTCTTTTACTACATCACACACAATTAGATTGGTCATTGAAGATTTACAATACTTCTTCTGACGTCTTTTCTAAGCGTCGAAGTTTCTCATCATTCATTCGTGTAATATACTTCTCTCCTTCTTGTTCAATCCACTCATGTTCTATTTCCTTTTCTTCGCGACCAGTTTTGATAACCATTATGCCACTTCCAATGATTCCTGCAATGATTAGCGCAATAATGATAGACATATATATTCCCCTTTCAAAAGGTTGTCCATGTATTGCTACATTGTATGCGATGAAATCTCATGATATGCTATTTGATTAATTCAGTATTTTCATATCGACTATCTAAATAATCGACAATGTGTACGATATATCCTTCTACTGTTTGTGGACTGCGAATGCATGCGCCCCACTCCGGCAAGCCATGATGACTTAAAATACAATGTGACACTGCATGTAAATCTTCCATAGTTATAGAGATATTCTCTACTTCAACAATTTTTGTAAAGATTAAAACACCATAAGGAATATGCCCTACCATAACTCCTAACTGATCCATAATAATCCCTGCTGGCTTTCGAGTACTGAAATCAGCTACGGCTGTTGGGAATAAGAAAGAGAACTCTTCATATCCTTTACCAGCATGATCATATTCGAGTAATTTACCGATATCATGATACAAGATACTCGTCATAACGATATCATAACTCGGCGCATCCTCTTGATAGTTCATCATACCATAGAACATCTTATATAAATGATCAATGGTTTCCTTCCAAACTAAGCTTTGCGTATTTACAGTTCCAGATTTCATCTGTGCCCAAAGCTCATTCTTATGCGCTTTTTCTACGATATTAATTAATTTCAAAACAGCCTGGTAGTGATTTTCTTCTGTTTTCATTATGTAACGTGCAAAGCGCATTAATCCTACTGTATGCTTTAATAATCCACCTAAATAGTTATGATGGAAGCCTTTAGCTGCTGGGCGAAGCGAGAACTGATTCCAGAAACGTCTCATAGCTGCTAATGTAATCTCTTTAAATGGTGATTGTAGTTCATTTAAATAAGTAAATAACTCCACAGTCATTTCATTTAAATCTTGCTGTGTATACGCAAGTAATGAAAATGGATTTACATCATCCTTACTTGGTGTTAACTTATGAACAGTAATAGATTTATGACCTCGATAATCATCTACTCTACCTTCTACTGTAAATACAGAATGTTCCTCTAATAATGGTACATATGTATCCACTTCACCATTGTTATCCCACATTTTCGTATTCACGATTCCATTTGTATTACTAAAACGGATTTTCAAAAATTGTTTATTTGTTTTTGTTGTTTCAACTGAAAACTCATTCAACAGCAACATAACTTTCACATTATTTCCAGCGGTCTCATTTTCTAATGTAAACGTCTCTTCTGAGGTTGGAAGACTAGGCGGCGGGAATTCCTGTAATATTTGCTGACGCTGCTCTTCAGTACATGAATACTCAAGCGGAATATTATTATAAAAATATGACATGCTATTAGTCATAATAAATCACTCACTTCCTTTAGCATTTACTACTCTATTGTTTTCATTTTATAGGTTTATATGCTTTGGCGTAAACAAAAACTGACTTCTTTTTTATTTGAAGTCAGTTTTTTGTTATTTAATTATATGCATGAAGCTTAGTAATAGAAGCTTCTGTGAATGAAGATAGTAAATAGTCATGGCAAGTAAAAAAGATGATTTGGTGCTCTTGTTTTAAGTTTTGTAGAATTTGAATTACATTCTCTACTCTTTGATAATCAAAGTTAACAAAACTATCATCGATAATGATTGGCATAGCTTCATTTGTGAAGGACTGCCCTGCTAAAGATAATCGCAAAGCTACATATATCCCTTCTTGCGTACCTCTGCTAACTTCCTTCGCTTCAAAAACAATCCCATCTTTTCGCTGTAACATTAATCCCCCATCATGTTCCATCCATTTTAAACCAACATATTCTCCATCTGTGATTGTCTCCATATATTGCTCTGCTAATTGAAGGATTTTCGGGAATTTCGTATTCTTATATTCATTCACTGCTTTCTTTAACATACTTTTCGCTAATGCATATTTCATCCATTCTTTAGCTTCTGCATTAAGAGCTGATCGCTCGGCCATAAATTGAAACGATCTCTCATCAAATGTTCCACCCTCCTCTAACACTTGAATCGTGTGTTTCACTTCAGCCAAACGTTCCGTTACATTATTTCGCTTCTTATTACTAATTTGCTTCTGCTCTTCTAATGCACGAATTGTATAATTATTTACAAGATAATCTTCTTTCGCCCATTTCATTTGTTCATGTTCATAAGGCCTAAGCTGAATTTGCAACAACTCTAACTTTTCTAGTAATGCTGATTTCTCTTTCCATAGTTGTAGAGCATGTATAAAGTGTTCCTCATCATCACAATGTGCTTCAGTAAACAATGTATGTAATTGTTCTTCTACGTGTTGCATTTGCAACTGTACACTTATTAAACGCTCATAAATAGCTTGTTTCGCCTCATCGTGTTGCTTTGCTTCTAGCATCGCATGCTCAACTTCTGATAACTTCTTTCTCATAAGAACAACAGCTTCTTGATAAGAATCTATTGTTGAATTTACATACAAACTACTATACGAAAATAACTCTTCTTTAATTGCCTTTATTTTCTTTTCGATTTCTTTTACTTTCCCTAATAAATGTTCTTTCTCGTATATATGTTGTTTTAACGATGTAATTGTTTCATATAGCGAGATTAGCATAATTGTAGATGTTCTTTGATTTGGAATACCCCATTCTTGTAGAAGGTCTGTTACCGCTTGTTTAAGATGCATAGTTGCTTGTTCCCACTGTTCAAATTCATCGACAATTTTATGGAAAACAGCTTCATGTTCGACTTTTTTAATTTCTTCGTTACGTAATTGTTGCCTAACATCATCATCTCTTTGCAAAAGAAACTTCGCTTGTTCGATTTCACTACTTGAAGAGACACCACGCTCTTCATTTATATTAGCTAAATTTTGTTTTAATTCTTGGAGCTCTTTTTGGAGTTCTGGTATTAGCGAATTAGGCTTTAGCATGTCTTTCAAAAGAAATGCAATTACAGTAACACATCCAAATATCGCAGCTAACACCCATTGCTCCGTAAAAATTAATAGAACAGTAGCAATCAAGCAACCTGCAATACTAGCAAACATGAGGAATGTGAAGTTTTTTTGCTTTGTTGATTCACTTCTTTTTGCCCTCATTATTTGTTGCTCTTTTGCTTCGATTGCTTTCTCAATATACTTTCGCTCTACTACACGCTGCTTCTGATTATTATAATAATCGACTTGTTCTTGTAAACTTTGTCTTTGCTCTTGCTTTAACGTACTTTCAACTAAGTGTTGAATACGTTCGTCTAGAGCTTTCAGAACACCCTCTTCATTTTCTTGCTTTTCATCTAAGTATTGTTTATCATGCTGCAGTTTTTGTTGCTTCTTATCTAATAAAATAATTCGTTCTTTCTTAAAAGAACTACTGTCTAACGACTTAATCTCTTCCTCTGTTAATGTCAAATTTACATAATCTTTAAGTTGTTGAATACTATTATTTTTCTCTTGCAAATGATGCTTAAGGTTCTGCAAATCGTAGGTGAGATTATCCAGCAATGTAGTTTGATCTAAAGCTCTTTGAATACGTTCTTTATCTTGCCATAATGCTGTATTCACCTGAATTTTACTTTCCTTTTCCTCTAACAACCTTTGTTGATGTTGCAATGACTTTAATTCTGATTCAATTGGGAGTTGAGCTTGTTTCAATTGTTGAAATCGTTCCTCTGCATCAATTGGAACAGAGACCTCACCTATTTCAGCGAGTTTATTTCTAATTCTTGTAGCTTCAATTAATAATGGTTCAGCTGCTTGATAATTATAGCTAGAAGCAATGTCTTGATCTAATTTCATTATGACCTCTTCAAGCTCTTCTTTATCCTGTTCTAATTGCTTATATTCTGCTAGAAGGTCCTCATATTGATCTTGCTCTTTCGTTGCCTGAGAAAAACGATCAAATGAGTCTTTTACATCCATTAACATTGTATTAACCTTAGGATTTTTCCCTGATGGCTTGAACAGATTATCCATATCTTTCTGTATTTGTTGCTCTGTTGTGAGCAACCCATCACTACCAAGCAAGCCTGCTGATAATAAATAGCGACTAACTTCATCTTCACTTAATTTCTGCAAGCCTGAAAGACCTTGTAAATCAAAAGAATAAATAGATTGATATGTTGATTTATCTAATCCTTGAAGAAGACTTTTCAACTCTTCTTCTCCGCCAATTCGCCCATCAGAAAACGTGACCGTTACGTCACCCGTCGCTTTTCCTTTTAATCTTTGTATACTTACTTCTCCATACTCTTCCGTTATTACATTCAACTTACCTCCATAAGCAGAATGTTCCTTCGGTTCATAACGGTTTTCTGTTTGTGTTTTCATTGGAAAGCCAAACAGGATGCTATGAATAAAGCTCATAATCGTAGATTTTCCTGCCTCATTTACACCATAAAAAACCTGAAGATTGCCGATATTTGAGAATGTGACATCTTGCATTTTGCCATATCCATATATATGTATGTCTTTAATTCGCATTATTCGGCACCCCCTTTTGACAATCGCATAGCTAATAATTGCTCCGCTTCTTTTATTAGCTCTGCTTTTTCTTCAGCAGAGAGGGAAGCGAGAAATTTTCTACCTAAAGTATGCTTAAACAACGGCTGAATCACTTCATTCACATCATGCTCCGACCATTCAAAGCCTTGAATTAGCTTCATTAATGGTTGATTTGCAGCTTCATTATTTCTTTGATCATCCACTCTAATTAAGTATGGATATACGAAGTTAGTTTCTTGCTCTTCTTCTTCCTGCAATATTTCTAATAACTCATTACCAAATTCATCGAAATGCAAAGAATTATGATGATTTATGATTTGTAAGCTAACAAAGTAACGATATGTTTCATTCCGTAATTGTTCTAAAGCAGCTCGACAATTTGTTAATACTGTATCGAACACATCTTCTTGATTAATTGTAATAGTAATGGTATCCCAAACAATTTGAGAGGTAGGTACAAACTCCAACTCTGTATGCTTGCCTGTTAGTTTGACATAATAACAACCTTTTACGCCTGCTTCTTTCTTATGTCTACCTTGTATATTTCCTGGGTAAATAACGGGAGGTGATAATAATAACTCCTGTCGCTTGTGAATGTGTCCAAGCGCCCAATAATCAAAATTCTTATTAAGCAATTCATCCAAACTAAATGGAGCATACTGACTATGTTCACTTTGACCTTCTAAGTTACCATGTAACATACCAATATGATAATCTGCTCCCTCTTGTTTTTGATAATGTTCAATTATTCGCTGTTTAACATGCTGCTCTGGATAACTATAACCATAAATATGAACGCTTATATCTTCTTTCGTGAATTTTTTCACTTCACATTGACTCCCAAATACATGGACATTACTTGGTTGCTCTATTGAAATCCACTTTCCATTAAGATGATCATGATTTCCATGAATGATATAAACAGCAATATTATTTAGCTTCAGCTTCTCCATTTCTTTACGAAAGCGAACTTGTGTATGTAGATTACGATTCTCTCCATCGTATAAATCCCCAGCCAGTAAAACTAAATCTACTTTACGTTTAATAGCCTCTTGAACCATTTCTTGTAGTGCTACAAATGTCGCTTCTTTCATCTCTCTTAATACATTCTCAGAGATATTCTTCAATCCAGAAAAAGGACTATCTAAATGCAAATCTGCCGCATGAATAAAGGTTAGTTCTTTCATTTTTTTCATCACCTCATATAACCTTTATATTACCACAGATGGGAACATGCTTTCTTATCTTTAAACAAAAACAACCACCTCTTTTTTGAGATGGTTGTCACTGAAATTTCCATTTTCTTTAATTCATAACCCACTTATCCTTCATGAATAAAACTCTTCCCACGATGAAGATCATGATCATACAAATTAAATTGCTGGCACTTGCCACTATAATATGCTCATAATTAATAATGCCGAATACTAATTCTTTTAGTAGACTAAATAAGTTTAAAACTGGAATGGCAAAATGATAGAATGAGAATTCATTAACTCCCAGTGTTGAAATGAACATCATTGGAAGCATTGTCAACATCATAATTGGTGAACTATAGCTTTGTGCTTCCTTCACTGTTTTACCGATGATACTTGTTAGCATAAGCATCGAAGCCACTAGCATCGCATAAATCACCGAGGCAATAAACGCAAAAGTAATAATGAGATAAACATCGTTACCAAACGATATAGCTTTCTTTAAATTTTCAGTAAAAAATGATATTTCTACTGCAACAATCATTAAGGAAATAATCCCCGTCAAGCTTCCAACTGTCGATATTGTTAACCATTTTGCAACAAGTAATGTAGATCGGTTTACGGGTGTTAGTAACAATGCTTCCATCGTTTTCTTTTCTTTCTCACCAGCAAACAAATCTAGAGCAGCGGGGCTTGCCCCAATAGTAATTGATAAAATTAAGACTAACGGAATCAACATAGCGATTACGTTTGTACTTGCTTCTTCTTCTGACATCTCTTTTTGCTCAACGGTAAATGGCTCTAGAAGAGTAGGATTAGTACCTTGTGCTTGTAAACGCTCTGCAACAATTGTCTTTTCGTAACTAGTTAAAGAAGTAGTTATCATATTTATTAGGCTTGATGACTTCTGACTAAAAGAATCTCCAATAATCGTTACGTGTGCTTCTTTTCCAGCCTGAACAGAATTTACAAAGTCCGAACTCAATAGGAGTGCTGCTTGTGCATCACCTTCTTGAAACATCTTCTCAGGATTTGAAGATTTTGCAAACTCTATATTATCATAAATGCTAAATAATTCCTTTTCTTCATCACTAAAAGATGAATCAACAGCCAGTGTGTATTTTTCTTCTTCTCCAGAAGAAACTAACTGCTCATAAAAGAAAGTTAAACCTGTCATCATCAGCAAAGGTAGTATTACTGTTAACAACAATGTGCGACGATCTCGGAAGGTATCTTTCAACTCTTTCAAATAGATTTTAAGAAGCATAGTTTTCTTTCCCCCTTACCAATTTACTCATGAATATATAGTTCAAATCACGACTACCCTCATTTTGGTATAATGTTTCTAGATCTCCTTGAAAGATAAGCTCACCTTTATGAATCATCGCTACAGAGTCACAGAGCATTGATACTTCTTCCATGATATGACTTGAAAATATAATCGTCTTACCCTCACGCTTTAACTGGTGAACAAGATGTCTAAATACATTGGAAGAGGTGATATCTAATCCAGTCGTTGGCTCATCGAATAGAATAATGTCAGGATTATGGATGATCGTCCTAGCGATAGCTACCTTTTGACGCATTCCTTTTGAAAAGCCGTTAACTTTACGATTTAAATAATCTCTCATGCCGAACATCTTAGCTAATTCATCAATTCTTACCTTTGTTTCATGCTTACTCATTCCATATAACATCGCAAAGTATTCTAGGTTTTCACGTGCAGTCAAACGGTCATATAATCCTGTTTCCCCACCGAATAGAACCCCTATTCTTTTTTTGATTTCTTCTGGATTTTGTACCGTATCATAACCAGCTACTGTAATTGTTCCATCTGTTGGATTTAGAAGCGTGGCAATAGTTCTTAGTAATGTTGTTTTTCCCGCTCCATTTTCTCCTAGTAAACCCACAACCTGACCTTGATTAACTTGGAAAGTTACATGCTTTAAAGCCGTTACGTATTCTTTTTTATCTTGAAATTTCTTCGTGATTTCTTGAATTTCAATCATTTCTTCCACCCCGTTTGCATTCATTTCTTGAATTCATCATACAAATAAACAGAATATTAATCTGTAATTCTGTCGCGAAAACGCCTTTTAATGTCGCGAAAGAGTTAATTTTCTGTAATAAGATGTTAAAATGAAATTATCAACATTACAGGTGAGGCGGAAGAAAATGAAAGTTGGATTAGTGGATGATCGACTATTTGATTTAGATAAATTAAATGCAATTGTAGCGGACATTGAAGGGATAGAGGTGGTATTTTCAACAACATCGGCTGAAGAAGCTTATGAACATATTAAGAAACAAACGATTGATTTATTAATTGCTGATATAGAAATGCCAAACTTGTCTGGATTTGAATTGGCCGATATCATTCATTCACATGCACTTACGATTTCAGTCATTTTTGTAACGGCTAACAGTGGATATGCCGTCCATGCTTTTGAGCTTAATGTACATGACTACATTATGAAACCCTACACTAAAGAACGCTTAATTAAATCCATTACACGTCTTTTAGAAAAAACGAGGTCAACTGAAATAGCAGGACGAATTTATTTAAAGCAAAAAAATGAAATACATATTATTCAAAAGAAAGACATTATTTTTATAGAAAGATCCGGTCGATCTACAACAATTTACACGAAGTCAGGTCCGATAAAAACCTATCAAACGCTTAATGAGTTAGAAGGAGAATTACGAGAGCGAGACTTCCTCCGTTCACACCGATCATTCATTATTAATATCCATTATGTAAAAAACTTCGCACTATATGCAAAAAATTCCTATATCGTTACCTTCAACGGAATTGAAGAGCAAGCGATGATTACGAAAGAAAAAGTTGATTTTTTACAAGAAAATTATTTTTAAAAGGATGGAAAAGGCTTGAAGATAGAAATGATTTACTGGGGTTTTATCGCCATTCTAAGTACTATTTATCTCGATGATCTGCTAGGACTTTCCCCACAGAATTTATCACTTTATTTGTTATGTTTACTGATTTTCATCATAAGCTATTATTTATATAAAAAAACGAATCTTCATCTATCAACCTTGGGCAAGAAAATCAATGGTATTCTCATTCTCATACAACTACTCTTGATCTTTATGAATCTATTTAATGATTCATTTTTAGTAGCTATTATATCTTTCATCATCTTTATTGGCATAGAAATCATTAGAGTTATTAGCGCAGATAGAATAGTTATTTTAAGTCAAGCGATTCAGCAATTAGAAAATCAATGTTTTCAATTAAATGAAACATTTCGAGTAGTTCGTAGTGAGCGACACGACTTTCTTAAGCACGTATCGGCTATTCATTTCATGCTGGATAAAGGGGAACATTATGAGGCAAAAGCCTATTTAGATACACTAGTTGATGGGTATAAAGAAACGAATTTATCAATTAAAGGAGAGCGTGGAACCATTGCAGGGGTACTACATCAAATGTATAAACGTGCTCAGCATGCTGGAATATCGGCAATTTACGATCTAGATTTACCATTATCTACACTGCCATTATCTGATCAAGAAATTGTTAAATTGATTGGTAATCTTTTAAGCAACTGTATCGATGCCTGTGAAGAATGGCAGCAAAACTACAATCAACAAGCCAATCTTTCAATACAATTCTTTAAACGGAGCGGCATATACATATTAATTTGTAAAAACAATAGTATGCCTATTCCTGCACCAGTTGTGGATCAACTATATGAAACATATGGTCACACAACGAAGACAGGTAATCACGAAGGACTCGGTACAAAAATCATTCACGACATAGTCGTCGCACATAAAGGCTTTTTAGATTTCATCCATAAAGATGAAGAATTTACTGTAAAAATTAAATTCCCAGCAATCCAAGATGCGAATATCTATACAAAACAAGAAAAGCAGTGAGCAAACTCACCGCTTTTTCTTGTTATTCAATCAACCTTTTTTTGTTAAATCCAACGCTTGTTTAATATTTTTAAATGAAGAGCCTTTTCCATACATTAATACGCCACCACGGTATACTTTCGCACCAAATACAGCTAATACTATAATAGTAGTAATTAATAACCCGATACTTACCGCTACTTCCCATGCTGGTACATTTAACATACCTACACGTAAGAACATGAGCATTGGTGTAAATGGCGGTATAAAGGATGTAACCTTTACAAAGCTCGCTTCTGGATTACCTAACCCAAACATCGCCAACATAAAAGCAATTACAACCAACATTGTCATTGGTGTGATCATCGATTGAACATCTTCAACACGGCTTACAAGAGATCCTAGGAATGCAGCCATTGTTGCATAAAGGAAATATCCTAATAAGGCAAAGACAACTGCGTATATAATTGTCGTAGTTGAAGCCCCTCCAAATCCCAAATAAGATGTAAAATCATCTGGAAGATCTGCAAGTGCTCTCTTTAAAGAAAAATAACCTACTCCAAAGAATAATAGCATTTGCGTAATACTAAGAAGCGCTATCCCTAAAATCTTAGCAAACATTTGTTGAACAGGCGATACGCTTGAAATTAAGATTTCCATTACACGCGAAGTCTTTTCACCTGCTACCTCCGAGGCAATCATACCAGCGTATACAATTACACTGAAATAAATAATAAACAAAATAACATATACTAATCCACGCGCTTGATTCAACTCTTCCGTTGTTTTCGCACTATCTTCAATAGCTACCTTTTCAAATGATGCCGGAGCATATAAAGAAGTCATTTGTTCTTCTGAAATATTTAACTTCTGAGTTACTAGCACGTTTTTAACCGTTGTTAACGCTTGTGAAAGTTCATTATTAATGCTTTCATCAGAGATAGTATCTGATTTATAAACTCCACTTGGTAAACCTTGTGCATCTTCTGTAATAATTAAAAGACCTGTTAAATTCCCTTTATCAATTTGTTTCTCTCCATCACTTTCACTATTGATCTTCTTCACATGTAAATCAGATTTCATTGATTTTAAATGGGTTGCGAATGAATCATAGTACTGACCGCTTTCATCCATTACCCCAATTGTATCTTTCTCTCCATTATCAAAGAATCCAATAATACTTGAAATATTACTCATAAGAAGAATAATAGCTAACATAATTGCAGTCGTAATGATAAATGACTTCGTTTTTAATTTGGATACATATGTATGTGATAATACAACCCAAAACTTACTCAAGCTTAGCACCTACTTTCTCAACAAAAATATCGTGCAATGAAGGTTCTTCTAATTCAAATTTACGCACAAAGCCTTTCGCGAACACCTCTTGCTGAATACGCTTTGCTACTTCTTCATCAACAATTTGTAAATTAACGCCCTCTGCGGTCTTACGAACTTTTGTAACACCTGAAACATTTTCGAGAAAATCCAAATCAAAATCACTATGTATAATTAGATTTTTCTTACCGAAAGAACGCTTGATTTCTTTCAAACTACCATGCACAACTGGTCTTCCTTTGTCCATTATGCATAGATGTTCACACAGCTCTTCGACATGTTCCATTCGATGACTTGAAAATACAATTGTTGTTCCAGAGTTTTTCAATTCCAGCACAGCATCCTTTAACAAGTCAACGTTAACCGGGTCAAGTCCACTGAATGGTTCATCCATGATTAATAACTTTGGTTTATGTATAATACTTGCAATGAATTGAATTTTCTGTTGATTACCTTTAGATAATTCCTCTACTCGCTTATTCTTATAATCTGGAACCTTAAATCTTTCTAACCAATAATCAAGCTCTTTCAATGTTGTCGCTTTCTTCATTCCTCTTAATCGAGCTAAATACACAATTTGATCGACAACTTTTAACTTCGGATATAATCCACGCTCTTCTGGTAAGTAGCCAATCATTGAACTTACAGAGTAGTCAACAGGTTTACCATTCCATGTAATACTTCCTTCTGTTAAATCAAGCAAACCTAGAATCATACGGAAAGTCGTTGTCTTACCAGCACCATTCGCCCCTAGAAAACCAAAAATTTCATTCTCGGGAATGTTGAAATTGATCTGATCTACTGCAGTAAATGTTCCAAACCTCTTTGTAACTGAATCAATTACTAATGCCATATTTTTTAATACCTCCTATATTATTTATTTTACGAATCAACCGAAAAAAAGTTTCATAGTTTCACTTTTCTTTACAAAATCAGTTTATTTGTGTAACAATGATAAATAATCAGAAAATTTTAAAAGTGGGTGACAATCATGCAATCTTATAAACTTACTGCTTTTAGTCCAGTTGGAGAGAAATTAATTGATGAAGCTTTCCAAGCTGAAAACGATCAGCACGCAAAAGATTTAGGAAACAACATGCTATCAGAGAAAGAATTACAAGAAGTAACTCATCGTTGCACATCTCCTCAAGGGAAGCTTATTCTTTTCCATAGATAAGCCATATGCAAATGATTCTTATATTTTTATTTTAAAATAAGAATATGTAGCAACACATCTAGTATAATTTTCCATATAATTCATTCTAAAAACAAAAGAGACTAACTCCACAAACATCTTTATGAAAGCGTTTGTAGATTTAGTCTTTTTAATTCTATTATTTACCCTTAAAGCTTGGCTTTCTTTTTTCCAGGAATGCCGTCAAGCCTTCACGGTGATCTTCCGTTTTCCTCATTTCTGATTGACCGCATTTCTCCATCTCAAGCATCTTCAACATACATGGTCTGTTTCGTTCAGCAAGGATTTTCTTCGTCTTAATCATCGCCTGTAGTGGGCTGTGTAACCATTGATCTACTTTAGACTGTACAGCTTCTTCTAAACTACCCTTAGCAATTTCATGAATGAGATCTTTTTGAAGAGCCTCATGTGCTGTCATAACTTTGCCTTCCCAAATAAGTTCTTTTGCCTTTACGTCTCCAATTCGTTGACTCAAGAGAAAATGTGCTCCACCATCTGGAATTAAACCAATACCAATAAAGTTCATTGCAACCTTTGCATCTCGATCAGCAATAATATAATCTGTAGCTAATGCTATACTTAAACCAAGACCCGCAGCTGCACCTTGAACTTCACATAAAGTTAACTTCGGCATACAATACAGTGTAGTAGCTAATTCATTCACGCAATCCATAATTATGTGAAAATCTTTTTCGCTTCCATCCAACTGCAGCATCATTTTAATATCTCCACCACATGAAAATGCTTTACCTGCACCTTTTAAAATAACAATCTCAACTTCATCATTTATTGAGATGTCTTTCAATACTTGCCCCAAGCACCTTAATAGTTCTACATCCAGCGCATTTAATGATTGTGGCCTGTTTAGCTCAACTGTAACGACACGACCATTATTATGAACAAGCACTGGTTCCGTTTGAGAGGCGTAATTTACTCCAGTCAAAAAGAACTCCCCCTTTAGCCCAATTAGTAATTCATTCACTTTCATTTTATAACTTTAGTACACTACATCGCAATTTAATTATTAAATAAATTTGAATTTTATATTTATTCTTACATTAAATGGTCAAATTATATACTTTCGTTATGCCTTCCTAAATCCTTCTCGATAAAGATTCACTCAAAAAACCCAAGCTAAGTTCCTATCTTAGCTTGGGTTTTTTGAAAATAATTCTTTTAAAATATCGATTTTTTCTTGCGTATATTTTTCGTACGTATCATTATACGATTTCGGGTCCTTCGGATTTGCAAAACGTGTAATAATACCTGTTTCAGGATGTACAAATTTACTTGCAGCCCCACAACCAATTCCGATAATGGATTGCTGCTCTTCCATAATCATGATGTTGTAAAGACTTTCTTGCCCAGCGAATGAGTAGCCCACATTTTCTAGATTGCCCAAAATATTTTGTTGACGATATAGATAATAAGGAACGTATCCGTTAGTCGCTGTCCACTCTTCCGCTAAATTCATCATTTTTTCTACTTCCACTCGATCAGCTACTTTATACTTCTGTTTATTCTGGGTCATTTCCGAAGCACGTTTAAACGATAATGTATGAACCGTTAACGATTCTGGCATCAATTTCTTCGTTTCATCAAGTGAATGTTGAAACTCCTCTGTTCCTTCTCCTGGCAAGCCAATGATTAAATCCATATTGATATTATTCATACTCATGCTGCGAGCTAAATGGAATTTATCAATCGTTTCTTGCACACTATGATGACGACCAATTGCCTTTAATGTTTCATCTGTATAGGATTGTGGATTAATACTGATTCGATCTATATTCCACTTATTTAAAACTTCTAATTTTTCCGTTGTAATGGTATCAGGACGTCCTGCTTCAACCGTTATTTCTCTAATGTTCTCTACATCAGGGAAATATTTATACATATCTCTGTACAATGCATCCATCTCTTCTGCCGTAATGCTCGTCGGAGTTCCTCCACCATAATAAACCGTAGTAATAGCAATGTTGTTTTCTTTCAGGAAGTTCCCTATTGCTTCTATTTCATAGTGAAGCCCAGCTAGAAATGTACTTACAGAGCCTTTGTTTGCTCGAATAGCATAGGCTGGAAACGTACAATATGCACATTTCGTCGGGCAGAATGGAATACCAATATATATACTGACTTCATTCTTCAAATTATACAAATCAGGAATCGCTGTTAACTGTCGCTCTACAATTTGCTGCATTAGATCAATTTTCTCATCCGTAATTCTATATTGTTCACGCAACATTTCATGTGCTTCTTCTTTCGTTATACCATCTCTTAACGCTTTATGAAGTAGCTTTGTTGGGCGTATACCTGTTAGAAATCCCCACTTTTGAATAATCCCTGTTCGTTCCTGAAGAGCTGTTAAATAAGCATGTGAAATCGCATTTTTTAATTGCTTGTACTCTTCCTTTTCCGATAAATCAGCATACGGTCTTTCACTGTAACTCGTCCACGATTCATTTGTTTCGATATCTAACAATTGTAACGTAATCTTGACAGTTTCTGTTTCTTCTATAGTAAATGTAGCTAACATTTCAGCCTCATCAAACTTAGTTAACTTCACTTTGGACTCTTCGTAAAATAAATTCGTAATTAACTGCAGTGGTCTGTGAAAACGTTCATCTTGCAGCCCTCTTATTTCGATTCGCACCCATATCACCTTTACATTCGAATATTTTTCTGTAGCTACAAGTGTACATAAAGCCAAGAATAAGGTCAACTAACTAGAAAAGCGGAAGCGACTGTTTTGCTCCGTATGTACTGGAGCTCATCGACTGAGATATAGGAAACACGAAGAGCTGGTAAGCGATTCGCTGTTGACTTATCGTAGGGAGGTTAGCGAAGTCTACTAGTAGCTGGGCGCTGGAGTTAGACAACACCGAAAAGCGGAAGCGCCCCGTTTTGCTCCGTATAGACTGGAGC
>NZ_JBALMO010000142.1:0-5816 GCF_036963345.1 Bacillus sp. JJ722 | reverse complement strand
GATTTCCTACTGAGAGCTGAAAAGTAAGTAAACCACAAGCTTTACACTTGTGGTTTACTTGCTTACTCGATTATTTCAATAAGTTCAACTTCTCGAGAAACTGTAATTGGTATTGCTTTCGAAATAACTCTTTTACCATATAAGCTACTCCGTCATCGTCATTTCCTCTTGTAATCCAATCCGCTATTCGTTTTAATTCTTGGGGTGCATTTCCCATCGCTACCCCAACACCTGCGCCAGCTATCATCGCTTGATCGTCTTTACTATCGCCGATTGTTACGATTTCCCTTGTCGCAATTTTTAAGTGCTCCGCTAAATATTGAATTCCTTTCCACTTACTAACATCTTTTTGAATAATAATAATACGATTATTTTCCTTACTTACAATAGCTATATCATCAAACATATTTTTCGCAATTGCGATTAACTCTTGTTGCTCTTTCCTATTCAGGAAACTAACTTCAATACTTAAAGGCTGTGAATCGTGTGTTTTCAAATATTCACTAATATTATCTACATAATTTTGAGCAAAAATCTTTTGCTCACTCACATACATAACCGCTTTACTTAAGAGATTTTCAGGTAAATTCACACGATTTCTAACTTCCGCTTCTTCATAATTCAATTTAATTTGACATTCCATTCCTTCTAAGACTTTAACAATATCTATAGTCGTTGACTCGGATATTCTCCTGATAAGCAAGGGCTTATTAACCGCTGTACCAACATAGGCTCCTTGTGCAGCAATAATCATTGGATTTATTTTTAAAGCCTTTGCTACTTTCTTACATAATTGATAATTACGGGAAGTGACTAATGCGATGGCTACATCTTTCCCTTGCACATATTCGATAGCTTCTTTAGCAGCTTTACTAAAACGTCCATTTGATTGTAACAGCGTTCCATCTATATTAATGGCCAATAGCTTATATATCATGGTGATCACCCCTTAATCAAGATGTACTACTTTTAATAGTATGACTATGCAAAATATCATAGAACAAGAAAATGAATATTCAAAATACTCCAAAGAAAAAACATAAAAAAAAGCACTATCATAAAAGGATAGTGCTTCTTATGTATTATACTTGTGGTGATCCGTAAAGATCTTCTAATGGTTTCATAATAATTTTATTCAATTCAGCAATTAACATACTCATACGTTGTTCAGCTTCCATTAGCTTTGAAATCGATGGATTTTGTTGAACAAGTTGTAAAAGTTTTTGCGCTTGCTCTACCTCTTCCTGTGTAATTTCTTGCCCTGTCATTTGCTTTTGTTGTAATTTCATTTGAACTTCACGGAAGTTATCAAACATTTTTTTAGCAACTTCATCTTTATTAACGGCATCTAATAAACTTTGTAAATCTGTGTATTCTTTACTTTGACGAATACTTTTTTCTAATTCATAAGCTACATCATATACATTAACACTCACAGCTGTCACTCCTTATAATTAACATTGCACACTTTTGCATTAAGCAAGTATAGCAATTATTCCTTGTACTACACCAATTAATCCTCCAAGTAAAGCACCTAAGTAAGTAATCATTCCTAATTCACTTTTCATAATAGAAAGAACCATTTCTTCTAGTCTTTCAACAGGAAATGCATCCACTTGCTCTTTAACAATTCCTTGTAAATGTAATTTCTCCATGAAATGTTCTATATTCTCGAAAATACTGTTGAAGAAGAGATCCATAACACTCGGAATGATACGATCGTTTAATAATGCTGCATTGTTTTCAACTAGCTTTCCAATAGGCATAGTAAAGTACTGTCCTAATTGTAACACGTTAATAAGCTCTCGTTGCATAGGTGCAACGACTTTTTCTATTCCAAATTGTTCATATACATATTCTACTTTACGGTCTTTCAAAGTATTCCACTCTTTACGAATTAAATCAGTCACAAACTCCTTAGATCCTTCTGATTTTAGAAAATGTAAAATTTCAATTTGAATCTTATCTACTAGCTTTTCATTCTTCATGAACACCTGAAGCATATTCCAAAGCATACCCTTATCCTTGAAGAAATCCTCAATCATATTCTCTAATTGCTTTTTACCTTCTATACTAGCAACAAAATCTTTACCCTTTTGCAAAATAAAATCCGATACTTCAGGTAATTTTTCTTCAACTACTTCAGATAATTTGCTTGGCATGATATCTTGAAGCTTCTCTTCTTTATGGTCCATATACCATGTGGATACTTTACTCGAAACTACGTTTGAGATTTGTGCTTCGATTTGTTGATGAGCGTTCTCAAAACCAAATTTACTTAATGCTTCCTCAACTGTTACATTACTATATTGATACTGATTAACTTTCTCTTGTAACCATCGAATAGCCTCACCACGAAATTGCGGAGTTATAACCTTTTGTTTAATGCTATCAACCGTTAGCAGATGCTCTACAACCATCTTTCCCAGCTGTTCAGCCAATTCCGTTCTGCGTTTCGGAATTAAACCAGGAGTAAAAGGTAATTTCTTACCGAATACATAGATTGGTTGATATGGTCTAAAGAGCATTTTTATTGCTAGATAATTTGTAAACCCACCAATTAACGCCCCAATTAATACCATAAATAATATGGTAAGAAAATCATTCATATTCATACCCCTTCAAATCTATTTTTCAACGTTTTGTATACGTTCAATTTTATAGTAAAAGATAGTGTAATGGCAAATAAGGGAATATGGATAAGTTTTATCAACAAAAATATGTTATGGTGGAATATAACAATGTGTTTGCAAGATAAAGGTACGACATTTTTCAAAAGAAGCCGCGAGGGATGAACTATGTTATTACAAAAACTGAAAAAACAATATCCTAATGCTGTAGAAAGCTTAGCTCAAACAAATTCCACCAATCAGTATTTATGGATTTCTACAGATGGCAAACAACTTGGGATACCATTAGAAAGCCTAACTTCTCAAGAGCAAGAGCTATTAACTGCACTATTTGATGATCCAACAAAAGAAAATAGCTTGAACATGACAGCTAGTCAAAGAAATTGGTATCAATTCTTCAACAAGCAAGGCGAGCTACCACTTACCAACTGGAAACAAATTCGTCTTATTTACTTTACTATTAGAGATGCAAACTTCTCACTAGTAGAATTTGAACAAGCATTACGATCATTTTTTCATAGTGATTCAATTCTTGTATGGGAGAATGAAAATGGTGGTTATATTATTGATGGAGAAAGTAGGAATCAACTAACTTTCAATGATCTCCAAGAAATTATTAGTACCATCGAAAGTGATTTTTACAGCAATTTACAATTATTCATTGGGAACTTTCACGAAGTATCTTATAACTTACATAAACATTTCAGCATGGAAACACATTGTTTTCAAATTGCAAAGCAACTTAGCTCGAACACTAAACATCACTGTATTAAAACCGTTTTCCCATATGCACTAATGTATGGTATTAATCATCAGAAAGAATGGTATTTACAGGAACTACTTGGTGAAATGATTGACGACCCTGAAATGATTAAAACTATAAAAACATACTTACAACTAAATCGAAATGCCACACTAACTGCCAAAAAATTATTTATTCATCGTAATAGCTTACAATATCGAATTGATAAATTTATCGAAAAGACTAACCTAGACATCAAAAGTTTCCATGATGCGATGTTAGCATATATAAGTATTTTATTACTTTGATGTTATCTAAATATAACGATGCACAAAAAAGCGCTTACACTTTTTGTGCAATGTGAACATACCAACAAAGTATGAATACGTTTACAATTACCTTACAAACATTCCAAAACAGATTATTGGAGGTATTACAACATGGCAGAATTACGATTAGAACATATTTATAAAATTTACGATAATAAAGTAACAGCAGTAGAAGATTTCAATTTACATATTAAAGACAAAGAATTTATCGTTTTCGTAGGTCCTTCAGGTTGCGGTAAATCTACTACACTACGTATGATTGCAGGTTTAGAAGAAATCTCAAAAGGAGACTTCTACATTGACGGTAAGCGCGTTAACGATACACCACCAAAAGATCGTGATATTGCGATGGTATTCCAAAACTACGCACTATACCCACATATGACTGTATACGATAACATGGCATTCGGCTTAAAGCTTCGTAAAATGCCAAAAGATGAGATTGACCGTCGTGTACAAGAAGCAGCTAAAATCTTAGGATTAGAATCATACTTAGATCGTAAACCAAAAGCATTATCTGGTGGTCAGCGTCAACGTGTTGCTTTAGGACGTGCTATCGTACGTGATGCTAAAGTGTTCCTAATGGATGAACCTTTATCAAACCTAGATGCTAAGCTACGTGTTGCGATGCGTTCTGAAATCGCTAAGCTTCATAAACGTCTTGCTACTACTACTATTTACGTTACGCATGACCAAACAGAAGCTATGACAATGGCAACACGTCTTGTTGTTATGAAAGATGGAATCATTCAGCAAATCGGTGCACCAAAAGATGTATATGAAAATCCAGAAAACGTATTCGTTGGTGGTTTCATCGGCTCACCTGCTATGAACTTTATAAACGGAACATTAAAAGATGGCTATGTGGAATTCGAAACAGTAAAACTTACTATTCCTGAAGGTAAAATGAAAGTTTTACGCGATCAAGGATACGTAAATAAAGAAATCATTATGGGTGTTCGTCCAGAAGATTTCCACGATGAGCCTTTATTCATTCAAGCATCACCAGAAAGCACAATTAAAGCAACTATTGAAGTTGCTGAATTAATGGGTGCAGAGTTCATGCTTTACTCAAACATCGATGGTCAAAACTTTGTTGCACGTGTAGATGCTAGAACAGTTGTTAAAACTGGCGATGTAATTGAAATGGCACTTGATATGAATAAAGTACACTTCTTTGATAAAGAAACTGAGTTACGTATTCGATAAATTCATTATGTCCCAAATATAAAAAATCTCTTGTCATGCAAGAGATTTTTTCTTCTTAATTATTCTTCAATGACAACATGCTCTTCCCCACCACATCTTTCACAGAAAAAACAGTGAATACATTGATGGTTTTGGACTGAATCGGTTACGCCATCCACTTGCTTTAACGTTTCAATATCTTCATATGCACTATAGTTATCAAGATAATCAGTAATCTTACCTTTATCTACTAAAATGGCCTTGCATTTATGACAAGGTAAAGATACTTGTTGTAAACCATTACAAAGCGGACAAATTAGCAAATTACATCATCCTTTTCCACACTTGGTTATATCACTATTTTCAGTGAAATAACCTCATTCATACAGACCAGTAATTACCATAATAATTCTATTCTCCTATTATCATACTACTTATTAAGAAGTTAATATTTTGGATTACGCCATACACAAGGGCCTAGAAGCTTTCGAGTATTCATGACATACTCTAATTGCTCACTAATGCTGGTGCAACTCCAGGTAATCCAACCATTACCAGTTGAAGTTTTTTAATGAGTACATATGTCATGCATTGAAGCTTCAGCAAAAAATAAAAAAAGCGAGGGCTAATTATGCAAAACCAACCATCAAGAAATTCATCTAACCAATTAGTTGTTCAAGGAGCACAAGCTGCGATTGATTCAATGAAGTATGAAATTGCAACTGAGTTCGGTGTTACTCTTGGACCAGATGCAACTTCACGTGCTAACGGATCAGTTGGAGGAGAAATTACGAAACGCTTAGTACAAATGGCTGAGCAACAATTAGGTGGAAGCTATAAATAATTAATTTTAGAAACCTTTGAGGGTGCCTAAAGTACAATCCTTTAGACACCCTTTTTAGTTTTCGATAAAGTAAAACTTTAATC
>NZ_JBALMO010000141.1:0-4955 GCF_036963345.1 Bacillus sp. JJ722 | reverse complement strand
CCTATCATAGGTATGATATTTTTATGTACATTCTTGTGATGCAATTTAAATGTATTAGCTTTTACTGATTTCTTTTTGTAGGTTTCTAACCAATCAACAAGAAATTCATGTAGTAACATATTTTTATCGTAAGCTAGACCATTATTCATTTCGAGTTCTCGTAATGCGATTTTTACTTTTTCAAGAGCTTCTTTTTTTGTATCAGCTCTACGTGTAATTTGAGTTCTTTTTCCTGTAGCTGGATTTCGTGGACCTTCTTCTGTACATTTCCACTTATAACCTTGCTTATTTTTTGCAGATGTCTTTTGAAAATAAGCCATTGATAGTCTCCTTTCTTGATTTGTTCGGAAAATACTCTTGATAAAAAATTCCTAATGCAATGTGTTCTTAGTTTTGTCCTTCTTAATCATATTTTTGGGAACCGTTATATATTTATCAAAATCGTAATGTACTTTACCATCATCACTTTTACGAATATTTTTAAAAACTGGTATATTAATAGTCTTGTTAGTTTTCGGATTATTACTCACGTAGTTGCACTCCTAAACATTCATTAGTAAGTTCATGGTTCTGTTTTTTGGTATCTCATTTAGAACCATTTCGATATCTGTGGCATAAAGTATAAATTGCTCTATTACACTCGGATCGTGTAAATCGAATTTTAACCTTTTCTTTATTGAATATAGATTGATACCCAATCTTGAAGGGTAGTCTGGATTGATAATCAGTTCTGATAAATAAACAGGAATAGTTATTAATTGGTCATTAATTTCACTGTATTCAAATGATTCAATAGGTGCAATAACATCAAAATGATATACACGCTTGTCCCAGTTTAGTTCGTTAGAATAAAATTCAAGTACATAATGGAAAGGTACAAACTTATCATCAATATATTGATAGTCTAAAAATTGTTTAGGCATTAGGATTCACCATTCCTTTTTTAGCTTTGTATTGAAATGCTCTTTCTAGAATTTTATTAGTTTCATCAGAGTAGGGAGGAGCTTTAGGATATCGCGACTCCATATATCTTCTGTGTTCTTCATCAGCTTTAGCTTGCATTATTTGATTTCTAAACATTTCTAATCTTTTACGAGCAAATTCCTTTGTAACGTTAAAAGTTGATGCAATAATTTCAACCCCATCCTCAATGTTTAAGTAATTCGAGATATTCATTTCTAATAATAAAAATGTCGGAACACAAAAATGATACATAAAATTATTAGCCTGACTTTCTTGGAGACATCTAAATAGATATCTCATCGCGTCTTGATTACCTACGTGTTTTATTGCATGACATAATTCATGACCAAAATCTTGCCATTGTTCCTGTTCACTAAGTCTTTCATCTAGAAAGATACTGTATAATCCGTATATACTCTTAAAAAGCTTGCTATCATCTTTATGATAATGAATCCAAATATCTAAATCGTTTGCAATGTTATACATATCAATGTCATTTGGAGATTGAATATGCAAGTATTTGTATAATTCTTTAACATCCTCTTCTAATGAAGTTAGTATGTATTTCAAAATGCTCACCTCGAAACAGAATATATGTTCGTTTTATTATTAAAAGAAAAGCTCCAAGTTGGAGCATTATCTTCTTTTTTTGATGCGTGGTTGTCTATCCCCAGGTTTTCGACCTTTTTCAAGTTCGTTAATCATTTTTATATAATCAATAACCTTGCTTTTATTTTCCTCAGAAAATCCATGTGCACTTCTCATAGCGTATTGGAACTCTGGATCATTCATATACTCTTCGTATAATTTATCGTCATCATTGGGCTCTTGTTTATCTGTTCGCCCAAGGAGATAATCAGTTGAAACTTCAAAAAGATCAGCAATTTTATTAATTGTTTCCATTGGAGGTTGTTTAGTTCCGTTCTCATAGGCAGTATAAGTAGTTCTTGCTACCCCGATTAAATCAGCAATATAACCTTGAGTGAATTTACTATCAAGGGCTTTTTTAGATTCTCTTAACTTTTTTAATCGTTTTGGAAAAATATCCATATTAATTACCAACCATTCTAAAAAGTATATTTATCATTATTATAATGTTACTATAAGAAACAATAAAGTAATGTTCCTTAAAGTGTAACTTTTTTCGAAAATACCATTGACTTGTTCCTTTAGGTAACATATAATCCAGTTATAGAAAGTTACTAAAGGGAACAAGGAGGTGGATAAATTGAGAACTTGGTTAAAGGAACTTCGCTTAAAAAAAGGATACACACAACAAGATGTTGCAGAAAAGTGTAATATATCTAGAAGTTATTATACACATATCGAAAGCGGTACTAAAACTCCTACTGTAAAAATAGCAAAACTAATAGCATCAGTTTTAAACTTTAGCTGGACGATTTTTTTTGAAAATAAATGTTCTTTAAAGGAACAAAATACAGCTTAATACTTTGTTGCCTATTCCATTGAAAATACTCAGATAGGAGGTGAAGCATTTGAGTTTAAGAAAAACAAAAAGAAAAAAGACGAAATATCCTTGCCAAGAGTACTTAAACATCAAAGGGCAAAAGCGCCAAAGATTAATTGATGAAAGAAAGAGATTAGGTTTGAATCAAAAACAATTAGGTTTGATGTTTGGTGTTTCTGCTTCGTTAATCTCTCATCTTGAGAGTGGAAGAATTGATCCAAGTCTTGAGGTTGATTTAGGTTTACAACAGATTTTCAATCTTCCAACTGAAATTTTATTTCCAGATATTTAAAAAGTACTTCATAAGATACACATTTGAAAGGAGACAAATCATGATTCAAGTTAATCTAGACTTCACTGATGAACAGTTTCGTACAGTTCTTCGTGAAGAAATTCAAAAAGCTGTAGCTGATGTTGTTAAGCAAAATCAATTACCACCAATGTTAACACGAAAGCAATTTATGGAATTATTCAATATTAGTCAGACAAAGGCTTCTGAACTTCTGAATAGAGCCGATTTTCCAGTATGTCGTGAAGCTGGTGTTCTCATACCTTCACATTTGCTAATGAAATGGGTTGAAAAGAACACAAGATGGGTTGATGAAAACACAGATTATTTTAGTAGAGTCATATAAACATTTAATCTATTAATTTTATTTTACTTATTTAAACAAAAAAATGGAGGGGAACACAATGTCGAACACAAGAGTGCGAGGTAGTTTATATTCTGCCTCACAGATAGGAGAGATATTAAAAATTGTAAGGGAGCGTGCGTGTCAAGAGGAACAACGTACAAAAACATATTTTTGCACTCAACTAGGAATCACACAACAACGCTTAACCAATATCGAAAGTGGTTTTTCGGCACCACCATTTGAATTAGCAGCAGATTGGTGCAGATTAGTCGGAGATCACACAGCACTATCTAAAATCAAACACATTTATCGAGTGGGATTACCTGCTACAGATCCAAGGTTACTGATATCAGTACCAAACCAATTACAAAACCTTATACAACAGGCAGAAGGAGCTATAAAAGCAGCAGAAACATTACTGTCGATTAGTAAGGATATGAGACCGGGAAGAAAAATTAAAGAAGCAGTTAATGCGGAAATCGAGAAGTTAGCAGAGGAGGTATTAGATTTACAACAAGCGGCAGAAGCAACATTACTTTCAATGAGTGAGAATTGGAAATTAGATTTAGATAAAGTAATGAGCAACTGGACACAAGAAGCTCTAGTGGACCAAGTCATTATTCCATCTGTTGGTCACTTTGATGATATTAAAAAGCAAACATTTTTCGCTAAACGAGCATTGTCACTTGATTTAGGAGGTGTATAAAAAAATGAGAATTAAAGCTGGTATTTGGTTAAGTCTTTCAGATGAAACAAAGCTAGAATTACTAAAATTATACACAAAAAAATAGCATGCTGGCACATACTATTTTCCCTAGAAAATTCTTATCGTTGAATTTATTTTAACAGTTTATCGCTGTTACGGCAAGTTTCGTTATTGCCGTCATGGTCAAGAGTCGAGGTATCCCCCTACCTCATAAGCCATGCTCTTGATCGTGACGGTGCAAACGAAGCACTAAGGTCTTTGTAAATTAAATAGAAAGGAGCAATATGCATCTAAAGAAAAAGACTTCTGCTGGTAACAGAAGTCTAGTACTTAAAAAAATATTTTGTTCTTATTAATGTAACACATTACATTCTTTTGGTAAAGAAATGGAGGATTATTATGACTCAAGAATTAAGATTGGTTCGGTTATCACTTCGTAATTTTAAAGGTGTAAAGGAATTTACACTGGATGCTCGTGGATATAATGCTCGTGTATTTGGAGACAATGCAACTGGTAAAACTACTTTGTTTGATGCATTCGTTTGGCTGCTATTTGATAAGGACAGTCAAAACAAGAAAGACTTCTCAATTAAGACATTAGTGGCTGGCAAAGAAGTTCATAATCTGGAACATGAAGTTGAAGCTAGTTTCTTACTAGATGGAAAGGAAATTACACTTCGTAAAGTATTTGCTGAAAAATGGACAAAGAAACGTGGTTCGGCAACTTCTGAGTTTTCTGGACATACTACAAGCTATTTTGTTAATAGTGTGCCATCCAAGAAAAAAGAGTATATGGATGAGGTTGCATCTATTATCCAAGAAGATGTTTTTAAACTTCTTACTTCACCTTCTTTCTTCAACGAACAGTTAAAGAAAGAGGAACGCAGAAAAACATTATTAGAAATTTGCGGTGATATTTCAGAAGAAGAAGTTATTGCAAGTGATTCTGCATTATCTTCACTTCCAACAATCTTGCAAGGTCGAACAATTGAAAATCATCGTAAAATCATTTCTGTAAGACGTACTGAGATTAACAAAGAACTAGAAAAAATTCCTGTTCGTATCGATGAAATTACGCGTTCTTTACCTAATGTTGACGGTTTAGACAAAGAGGGTTTAGAGACTCAGATAACTACTATAAACAATAATATTGATGAAAAATTAACAACAATAAGCAATATTC